>NZ_JBEHFT010000005.1:0-116498 GCF_040225455.1 Corynebacterium sp. KPL2838
GAAGCACTCACATCAGCTACACTGACCAAAGCAGCATAGCTAACCCCCGACGTGTCCACTTTCCGGGGGTCAGGCCCTACAAACTCATGCGTCAGATGGGTCTTCGAGCCAAGATCCGCCAACGCAGGCCGTATGTTTCCTACGCAGGAACTATAAGCCACATCGCTGACAACAAACTCGACCGCAAATTCACCCCAGACACGCCAAACACCGTCTTTGTCAGCGACGTCACCGAGTTCAGGGTCGCAGGCCGAAAAGTGTATTTGTCACCGGTGATGGACTTGTTCGACCGCTCAATCGTTGCTCACACCGTGGCCACATCGCCGACGGCAGCGTTTACTGCCGATTCTTTGTCCAAGACGATCGCAGCCTGTGCACCGAAGCCTGGGTGGATGATGCACACCGATCAAGGATTCCAGTACCAGCATTCCTCCTGGCGTAACCTGATCGGTGACAACGGTGGTGTTCAGTCGATGTCGCGTAAAGCCAACTGCTACGACAATGCAGTAATGGAGAACTTCTTCGGGCACGTAAAGACCGAGATGTACCACGGGGAAGTCTTCGACACCGTCGAAGACTTCAACCAAGCGATCGACGAGTACATCCAGTGGTACAACACCGAACGCATCCAACAACGACTCAAGGGCCTGACCCCGATGCAATATCGGAATCAGACCCTTGAACCCCTCATCGCCTAGAATTAAACCAGTCCAACTTTCGGGGGCCAGTTCACTTTTCTTGGGTGGGGTTTTCTTGGTGTGGGGTGGTGGTGAGTTGTTTGTGTGGGGTGTTTTCTAGTGTGTGGATGGTTGTTTTGAGGGCGTCGATGGTGTCTTGTTTGGCTTGGATGAGTTGTTGGGCTTGGTGCAGTTGTTGTTCGGCGTAGTGTGCGCGTTGTTTTTCTAGTTCTAGTGCGTGCACTAGATTTTGGTGGTTTTGTGTACTGGTTGCACTGGTGGGTTCTTCGGGGGTTTTGTGTGTGATGGTGTCGAGTCTTCCGCTGTTGATGAGGTCGCCGATGGGGATGTACCAGGTGTCTTGTTTTTGCTGGGCTCGGGGGAATTCTCCGCGGGTTCTGGCGCGGGTGATGGTGGATTTGGCGACGCCGGTGAGTTTGGCTGCTTCGGCGATGGTGAGTAGTTGGTCGAGGTGGTCGTCCATGCGTGCAATGGTAGTGGTGTAGTGCGGTGCACTAGGCGCACCACGCGGTTGTATGTGGTGCACTGTGGTGGTGCACCAGGTGGTGCGGCAGGGTGTGCGGGGATGTAGGGCGTGGTGTGTAGCTGCATGCTGGGGAAATAGCGAAAGCGAACATAACACCCGTTATCGGACAAGAGTCATCTGCAGTCGGGGCAATTAGCGCGGTTACGTTTCTGGGAAAGCGGTAAAAATACCGCTTCCAAATATCCCTATAGTCTTGTTCTCCCCCCCACCCCCGTACTAGGGCACTCCATAGCAACAGTAATCATGTCCGTTGAGGGCGAATCCACCCCTAAGGGAATGCAGTATCCACCAGATCTGGATACATATGTGCTGGCAAATAGGTATTTGCACAGGTGTGGAATACGTAAACCGATACGTCACGCGGTATGGCGTGCCATACCATCCGCGTGGAATGATGTCAACACCGACTCTTGCGGGAAGGGCTGAAACCTGCGTAGGGTCGAGAGCGCAAACGAAAAATGCCCTCCCGGTTCAGCCTGCAAGCATAGACCGGGAGGGACTGACACCCCCACTGACGTGGGGAAGAAAGGACATATTACTATGCCCATGACACCACCATACCTTGTTCCAGTCCATCAGCTAGCGACAGGCGTACGCGTGCGGACTGCCCCAGATGCTCCGCGAGAGAAGAACGGTGTTCCGCAATCAAATCGATTTCTCCCAGGTTGCCTGGCATGGTCCCTGGAGATCACACTGGTCATGAGCGAGCACACTGACCGCGATGGGGCCGTAGAGCGCGAAGTGAAGCCCTCCCGAGTCACCGTATGGTCGCCAGAACGACCAGCGGTAGCACCTGATGATGTCGTAGTCTTCCAGGGCCTTATGGTCGGCGCAGTAGACGGAAACGTATTCCTGCAGGCCACAGGCGTAGAGCGCGTGGAGGAGGCTAGCGGTGAGATCCTCTAGCGGTGAAGACTTTCTCGAGCCTTTGAACACGTTCGTAGAGGGCCTCCAAGAAAAATTCCTAGACCTCCTCCCCTGGGCCATCGCGCTTATTATCACCATTATTGTGCTGCAGGCTCTAGCACCGTGGCTGTGGAGAAGAGCTTGGTATAAGGAAAATTCTGCTGCACGGCACGTTCAAGCATCACGCAAAACACTAGAAGAAGCTTTCGACCTGACCATCAATCAAGTCAGAAGAAACGGATCGATACGCATCGCCCCAGGAGAGACGTCTAGATGGCTACGGCCAGGGCTCGAAGCTGAGTTATCGCGTTTCCTGCATACTCCTATTCGTCTCACAGTGAGAGAAGGTCTAGTAACAGTAAAAACTCCGGTGAATCTTCCTTCTTCTATTCAAGGAAGACCGAAATTTTCCCCGAACTCTGGCGGCCTGGTAATCGGTGTAGACACGGTTACTGGAGCCCCAGCTGAGATCTCAATTCGCGAAAAATCGGGAATGCTCATGGCCGGAAAACCCGGTAGCGGTAAAACCGTTGCTCTTAAAACAATCAGACATGCCCTACACCCCTACGCAGATATTGTTGTCTTCGACGGAAAACGAACCAGACCAGAGGATTTCTACAGCAAGGCGCGCAAGATTCAAAGCTGTATGGAAGAACGCCTCAGCAGTGGTATGGACTATTGGACAGAGGAAAGCTGCCCGCAACTCCTCGTCCTAATCCTCGACGAAGTACAGCAATGGTTTAGCCCTGCGTCTCGGAGTAAGGCGGACAAGGAAGCTGCAGCAGAGCGCGAGGCCCTTATACGTGATCTTGTCCAACGAGGACGAAGCGCTGGCGTACTGGTCATACTAACGACGCAGCGTATGACTGCCGATGTGGTCCCAACGGGAATCCGGGACCTATGTGGTGTGAAAGCGATTGGCCGGGTGACTCGCCCGGAAGATTCTGAGTTGGTACTTGGTATACGCCCAGGCGAGGGGGATCCTAGCCCGGTTTCAGCGCACCCGGGGCAGCTTGTTGTCGACGATGAAAAAAGGCCTCTGCGCATGATCCAGGTCTACATGCCTAGAGCCTAGATAAGACCCGTTCTGGGTGTCTTCGGTAGCGGCAGAGCGGCCGGAGCCGGATCTCCCAGCGGGAGGACGCCGGCGCAGGACGCGGCGCCGCGAAAGAAAACGCCCAGAACAAGGCGTCCGATAGGGCGCCGGCCACTACCTAGAAACAGCGCATCAAAGGTTATTTCTCAGTGGCAAGGCGGCGAATGCCGCCGCGGCAGCAGGAAGGTGCCGGTGTAGTGTTACCCCGGCACCTCTGTAGCATGTATCAACCCAGCTCAGAAAGGGTATTCAGGTGAAGCACATGCGTAGCAAACGTTGTAGCAAGACTACGCAGTCCCGGTCATGGATGGTCACAATATCAGCAGAGAAAATGACTCGAAAGGAGATAGAAGAAGCACTAGACTCATACAACTACCTAGGCCAGCTCGAAGAAGGCGAAGAAGACGGATACCGCCACTGGCAGCTAATTATCGACGGCGGACAATCCCCTATTAGGTTTTCCACGCTCAAAAGAAAACTCCCAACCGCTCACTTGGAGCCTCGCAGTGGTCCAATACAACAGGCCATTAACTATGTCACCAAAAAAGAAACCCGCATCATTGATGAACCAAGGTTAGAGCACGGGACGATACGACACAGTGACGAAAAGGGGCGTCGCAAGGATGTCGAGGTAGTTCGTGAAGCAGTACTTGAAAAAGGGCTTTCTGCCGACGAGGTTCTCCTTCAAGTCCCCGAATCCAATTGCATGACCGCAATGGTAGAAAAACTCGTCGCTGCGCGAGACCGCTCCCGCCACACTAAACCCCGCCAAATAGAGGTCATCTGGCTCTACGGACCGCCCGGAACAGGGAAAACCAGTCTCGCTGTAGAGATGGGAGGCACAAGCTATTACCGGGTAACCGACTACCAGCACCCCTTCGATTCCTACTGCGGACAAGAGACGCTAATCCTGGACGAGTTCGACGGAGAAATGCGGCTTAGCATGCTCCTCAATGTCCTCGATATCTGGCCTACGATGCTCCCCGACCGCTACGCTGACCGCGTCGCCGCCTACTCCCAAGTCGTACTAGTCTCTAACGAAGAGCCTTGGTCTTTCTACTCGTGGGCCTCAGTGTCTCGGCGACAAGCTCTCGCTCGACGCATCAATACGATTATGTTTGTAGACACTAGCGGTGCTCACGACGCCACCGACCACTTAAGTAGATTCAACGAATCTACCGTAACTGTCTAGGTAACGTCTTGAGCCCCTTCCTGAGGGATGGCTCAGAGGGAGCGCCGTGCCTCTTGTCGCTGAAAACAGCGATAAAAAGGCACGTATACGAGGAAAATTAGATTCTTCGACTCTTCCGTCGGTCAGGACGTCGGTCGCTTATACGTGGCTACAGTCATTACTTCTGTAGCCCCGGCGGCATGTGTGCGTATCTCTTGGGCGTGCAGGTTCCGTGTGTGGCTGGTGTGCTGCGGCATGGTCGGCAGCGATTGATGACCGACTCTGGAGCGGGTGCCTTGTCTGGTCTCGCGGTTCAGGGTGGGTGGACTATTAGGCGGGTTGGATCTCGCTCTCGGTGACCCACTTGTGGTTGGTCATCGTCATCCCGTCGACGGTGAGATCAACCATGTAGACCGTCTCCTCGGTGGAGTAATCGATGGTGGCCTCAGCACCCTTCATGCCGGACATGTGCTCGGCATCCAGGACAACGCTCGCCCCGTCGGGCAGGGGGGCCTGACCCGGATCGACGAGCTCCTCATGGACGACCCAGCGGTGGTCGGTAACCGGGGCTCCACCCTCGGCGGGGGTGTAGCTGACCGAATAGGTCGTGGTGTCAAACGCCCCGGAAATGGTGGCGGTGGCCCCGTCCATGCCGGGCATGTGGTCAGCGGTGAGGATGACCTCGGTGCCCACCGGGTACGTGGGATCCTCGGCCTCTTCAATGCCTGCCGGCGGTGCCTCGCCGTCGGCAGGGTGGTCGTGCCCGCCGTGCTCTTCGTCGGCAGTGGTGGTGTCTTCCTGGTGGGTCTCGTTGGTCTCTGCGGTTGCCGTCGTGGTGCTGGTGGTGTCGGCATCGTCGGAGTTGTCGGTGGCGTCGCTGCAGGCGGTCAGCGCCAGGGTGGAGGTCAGTACCAAGGCGGCGAGGGTAATGCTGCGTTTCATGAGCGTTCCTTTCAAAGGTGGTGTGAGTTAGGGGTCGAGAGACAAGGTCAGTCAGTAACGGTTACGGGGGATATCGACCCACTGTGTTCCTCCTTCCCGTCGGTCGGAGCCAGGTGAGCCGGCTCCAGATCAATGCGGCGCAACAGCTGGGCGTTCAGGGCCACCACGATGGTCGAGGCAGACATCAAGATCGCGCCCACGGCCGGGGACAGCACGAACCCGATCGAGGCGAGCACTCCGGCGGCCAGCGGCACGGCGAGGATGTTGTAGCCAGAGGCCCAGATCAGGTTCTGGATCATCTTGCGGTAGCTGGCCTGGGACAGCTCAATCATCGACAGCACTGCCCGCGGGTCATCACTGGCTAGGACCACCCCGGCAGATTCCATGGCCACATCCGTGCCGGCACCGATGGCGATACCGACCTCCGCGCGGGTCAGAGCGGGGGCGTCATTGACACCGTCACCGACCATGGCCACGCTCAAACCCCGGTCCTGCAGCTGCGTGACCTTGGTGTCTTTGTCCTGAGGCAGGACCTCGGCGAAGACTTCATCAATGCCTAAGTCCTGACCGACGGCGTGAGCCACCTGCTGGGCGTCGCCGATGATCATCGCGACCTTCACCCCGCGTTCCTGCAGGGCTTTCACAGCGGCGCGGGATTCGGGGCGGATCTTGTCCTCGACGGCCACCGCACCGATGATCTGACCGTCGCGGACAATATGGAGCACACCGGCCCCACGCCCGGTCCAGGCGCTGGTGGTGTCGGTGAGCTCGGCCGGGGTGGTGAGGTTGAACTCGCGCAGCATGTTCGGCCCGCCCACGAGGATCTCAGCGCCATCGACAGTGGCCCGGATCCCCGGCCGGAGGCGGCGTTGAAACCAGTTGCACGGATTTGCCGACGGGAGGCCTCGGGATGGGCGGCCGCGGCCGCCACGATGGCGCGGGCCACGGGGTGCTCGCTGTCGGCCTCCGCAGCGGCGGCCAGGGCCAGCAGCTCGCCCTCGGTGACGCCGACAGCTGCCGCGACACCGGTGACCGCGTGCGCACCCTCGGTCAGGGTGCCGGTTTTGTCGAAGAGCACCACGTCGATGGTGCGCATCCGCTCGAGCGCCATCCGGTCCTTGATGAGCACCCCGGATTTCGCGGCCCGCTCGCTGGAGATCGCAATGACCAGCGGAATCGCCAGGCCCAGGGCATGCGGGCAGGCGATGACCAGCACCGTGACCGTGCGCACCACGGCATCGTCCGGGCTGCCGATGATGGTCCACACCACCGCGGTGATCAGAGCGGAGATCAGCGCGAACCAGAACAACAACGCCGCCGCCCGATCTGCCAGGGCCTGGGCCCGGGAGGAGGACTCCTGGGCGTCGGCAACCATGCGTTGGATCCCGGCCAGGGCGGTGTCCCCACCGGTAGCCTCCACCCGGATGCGGACGGTGTTGTCGGTGGCCACGGTACCGGCGACCACCTTGTCACCGGTGTCGCGGAAGACGGGACGGGATTCGCCGGTGAGCATCGCCTCATCGAATTCGGCGGCTCCGTCGAGGATGGTTCCGTCGGCCGGCACCCGGGCACCGGCCCTCACCAGCACGACGTCGTCGACGACCAGCTCGGAGATGGTCACGGTGTGGGTGGTCCCGTCGATGACTTTCTCGGCCTCATCCGGCAGCAGGGCAGCCAGCGCGTCAAGCGCGGAGGACGCGGCCCCGAGAGCGCGCATCTCCAGCCAGTGGCCCAGCAGCATGATGGTCACCAGCAGGGCCAGCTCCCACCAGAAGTCCAGGTCAAAACCACCCAGCCCCAGAGTGGTGACCCAGGAGGCGACAAACGCCACGGTGATGGCCATGGCGATCAGGAGCATCATCCCGGGTTGGCGAGATTTCAGTTCTTTCCATCCGCCCTTGAGGAAAGGCGTTCCGCCGTAGACGAAGATGATCGTGCCCAGCACCGGGGGGATCCAGGTGGATCCGGGGAATGCCGGGAGGTGGTAGCCAAGCAGGTGGGCGACCATGGGGCTGAAAATAACGACGGGAATGGACAAAATCAGCGACCACCAGAAGCGGTCCCGAAACATTGCGGTGCTGTGTCCGGCGTGTTCGCTGTGACCATGAACGTGGTGGTCTTCGTCCGGGGCGGAATGCGGGTGATCGTGGGGCATTGCCTGGCCGTGGGTGTCGGCATCTGCGTGGTGTTCTTGGCTGGCATGATCCGGGTGGTGGGTGTGGTCTGTTTCCGGAGCGGGGTGATCACCATGGTGATCACCCGAATGGTGGGGAGTGCTCATGACGTTCCTTTCGCTCAACCCGGTCGGGGTCGAGATGATGGGTAAAACTGATCAGGATAAGACGGTGTAGCCAGCCTCCTCGATGGCCCGGCGAACCATCTCCGGAGGTACGACACCGGTGACCGTGACGGTGGAAACTCCACCAGCAGCGAGATCAATCTGGACGTCGTCGACCTGGGGGAGGGCCTGAAGGGCCTGGGTCACGCTTTTCGCGCAGTGCCCGCAGGTCAGGCCGGTGACCTGGTAGCTAGGGGAGGACCCTCCTGCTGACGAGTCGCTGGCGGCAGGGATGGAGGCGGTGTCGGCACGTGAGGCAGGTCCGCAACAGCTGCAGCCGTGGGAGGCCATCGGCAAGAGGCGGGGCGGGGAGGTGATCATGGGAAAGCTCCTACGAGTCGGTGGGATGCGGCGATGCCACTCTCTAGCATATACCCCCCAGGGGTATATTTTCAATGGGTGGAGGGCGCGGATCTCACGCGGGGCAGGGTGTGGTCACCGAGCAGCCTCCTCACTGTCGGGAGGGGACAGCGGGAGGCGGAGGGCAAACACCGCTCCGCGACCGGGTCCGGGGGAGGTGGCGGTGAGAGTGCCGCCGTGGGCCTCGATCAATGCCTTGGAGATGGTCAGACCGATACCGGCCCCGCCGTCGTCCCGGCTGCGGGCGGCATCCCCCCGGTAGAAGCGTTCGAAGATGTATCTGAGCTGGTCAGGCGGGATGCCCTCGCCGTCATCGGCGACGTGGATGAGTGCGGTGGACGCCCCCTGTCGGTGGACGCTGATCCGGACCTGCCCGCCGGCCGGGGTGTGTCGTAGCGCGTTCGAAAGGAGATTGCTCATCACCTGGCCGAAGCGTTGCCGGTCCACGAGCACCCGGGCGGTGTCCGTAATGGTCTCGACCTGTAAATCGACGCCTTTGTCAGCATAAGCCTCCCCCGCGGCAGCAGCGGCGGTATGGAGCAGATCCCCGAGCCCTTCCTCCGCCAGGTCCAAATCGATCCGGTGTTCCTGGGCCCGGGAGACATCGTCAATGTCTTCCATCAACCGGGTCAGGCGGGTGAGTTGGTCAGCCATGATCGTGTGGGTGGCATTATTCCAGTCCACGACCCCGTCCTGGAGACCATCGAGGTAGACCGTAAGCACCGATAAGGGGGTGCCCATTTCGTGGGCCAGATCAGAGAGCATCTGGCGGCGGACCTGTTCGGTGTGTTCCAGCCGATCGGCCATGGTGTTGAAGGCATGCGCCAGGGTGGTGACCTCGGGGCCTGCTTTTCCGGCGGGCACGCGGATACGGGAGTTGCCGGCCGTCAGGCTGGTAGCGGCGCGGGTGAGATCCTGCAGGGGGGTGCGCAGACGACGCGATAACCACAGGCTGGCAAGCAGGGCGCTGATCAAGGCGGTGGGCAGGGCGACGGCCAGGGTGATCAGGTTGGCGCCCCGGTAGGCCTGCTCGGCATGGAACAGCTCCAGCGAGGGGTCCTCCCGGCCGGTCATCAACATATGATCATGGAACAGGGTCGGACCCACCATCGTGGCCACGGCCGCGGCCACCAGCAGGCTAATCACCACGACCAACACCTGGGCGGCCAGGAAGCGGAAGGTCAGGCCGGGTCCGTGATTCATGGCTGCTCCACCCGGTAGCCCACGCCACGCACGGTGTCGATAAACCCCCGGCCCTGGGTGTCGGTGCCGAGCTTGCGACGCAAGTTGCCGATGTGGACATCGACGATGCGTTCATCACCGACCCAGGTGGTGTCCCAGACCTCGGTGACCAGGTCGTGGCGGGTCAGCACCTGGCCGGGGCGCAGGGCCAGGGCAACCAGCAGCTCGAACTCCGTGCGGGTGAGCTCCACGGTCGTCTCCCCCACCCGCACCTGATGGGCGACGGGGTCAAGGATGAGGTCACCAACGATCAAGGGGGTGGTCACCTGCGGTGGGGTGGTGCTGGTGCGCGGGCGGCGCAGCACCGCATACACCCGGGTCACCAGTTCCCGGATGCTAAAAGGTTTGGTGATGTAGTCATCCGCCCCCAAGGTCAAACCGCTGATCTTGTCGTCCTCGCTGCCACGCGCGGTGAGCATGAGGATGTAGCAGTCCGAGAAGGTGCGGATCCGTCGGCACACCTCCAGGCCGTCGAGTTCGGGCAGCCCCAGATCCAGCACCACAACATCAGGGGAAAAGCGACGAGCCTCGTCCACGGCCTGGGTGCCGGTGTGAGCCTGGCGGGTATCGAAGCCGGCCCTGATGAGGTAGGAGGCCACCATCTGAGCCAGGGGTTGTTCATCATCGACGACCAGCACCCGCCCCGGGGGCGTGGCGGTGGTCGGTGTGCGGTCAGCCATAGGCCCCAGTATTGCTCCGGTCAGGGGGGAATACCACCCTCGCTCAGTGCCCGGCGGGGCAATCTTCATCAAATCTTCAAACATCACCCTTCGACTGCCGTCACCCTTGTGCCCCACCCCGGGCCGGTGGCATCGCCTCCCCTGGTCGGTTCAGCAGGCGCCACCAGGGATTTCACTGCCTGCACCGCATACCCGGGGCGGGTAGAAGGACATCGCCCACGGCTGTGGGGTGGTGTCCCGGTGGTGACCCAGCCCACCGAATCCACCCCCTTTTCGCCCTGTTATAAGGCTGTGAGCAGGGCTTTTGATTTCTAGTCCGTCAGGCACCCGTGCTAGATAAAGGTATGACATCGACCTTGAGGCGGTGTCTTCTCACGGTCTTACCACGATCCAAGGAGATTGACGTGAAACGAGCAGCGATCGCAGCCGCCGCCCTTGCCCTCGCCCTCACGGGGTGTTCGGCCGCCGACCCGGAACCCACCGCCGACGGGACGGTGTCCCGGGATACATTCCTGACTACCCATGGCCTGGCCGCCATGGACGCGGTGGAGATCATTGATCACCTCGACCGGCAGAAGGTCACTGAGCGTCCCACGGATCTGATCGCTTCAGTGCGTGCCGATGAACTGCTGCTCTCGAGCGATGAACAGGAAGTCGTGGTCGATCTTCCCGACAATCAGACGTATGTCTCGATCGCGCCCTATCTCACCTCCACCCACGACTGCTTCTACCACAGCCTCACGACCTGCCTGGGGGAACTCGACAATGAGGATATCCAGATCACGATCACCGATGAGGCGACCGGTGAGGTGCTGGTGGACGAGGCGACAACCACCTTCGACAACGGGTTTATTGGCTTCTGGCTTCCCGATGATGCCACCGGCCTGATTGAGGTCAGCTACCAGGGGCGTACCGGCACCGCGGAGTTTTCCACCGCCGACGATGGTGCCACCTGTGTCACAGACCTGCACCTGACGTGATGGCTCAGCAGGGTCCTCACCTGCGCCTGTCTCCCGTGTCACTGAAATCTAACACCAAGGAAGGTTAAATCATGATGAACGGATTTTCCCGACGACAGTTTCTGCTCGGCGGGCTCGTCCTCGCCGGCACCGGGGCCGTGGCCGCCTGCACCAGCGACCCTGGACCCGCTGCCTCGGCACCAGGTTCCTCTCTTCGCCCCACTCCCACCCCCACTGCGCTCGGTGAGCCGACGGTGCGCCGGACACTGACCGCCCGGCCCCTCTCTCTGGATATCGGCGGCATCGAAGCCAAGACGTGGGGATACGTCTCTGACACCGGGGATGCGGCCATTGAGGCCACCGCCGGCGACGTCCTCCAGGTCGATATCACCAATGAACTTCCTGAGAGCACCTCCATCCACTGGCATGGTATCGCACTCCACAACGCAGCCGACGGTGTGCCCGGCATGACCCAGGACCCCATTGAACCTGGCGAGTCTTTCTCCTATGTTTTTGAAGTCCCCCACAGTGGCACCTACTTCTACCATTCCCACTCCGGCCTGCAGCTTGATCGCGGCCTCCACGCCCCACTGATCGTCCGTGACCCGCAAGACGCTGAGGACCAGGACGTCGAGTGGACCATCGTGCTCGACGACTGGGTCGATGGCATTCAGGGCACTCCCGACGATGAGCTCGACAAGCTCACCGGAATGGGTTCAGGCGACCATAACGGGAAGAAGGGAATGGGAGGTCACGGCCAGATGATGCACGGCACCCCGGACCGGGTACTGGGCGGGGATGCCGGCGATGTGATGTATCCGCACTACCTCATCAACGGACGTATCCCCCGTGCTCACCGGACCTTCGAGGCTCGCCCGGGCGACAAGGCCCGCCTGCGGTTTATCAACTCCGGCGGTGACACCATCTTCAAGGTGGCCCTCGGTGGTCACCGCATGACCGTCACCCACACCGACGGCTTCCCCGTCCAGCCTCGGGAGACCGAATCGATCTACCTGTCGATGGGCGAGCGTGTCGACGTCGAGGTCATCCTCGGCGACGGCATCTTCCCGCTCACGGCTTTGGCGGTGGGTAAGGACGACCGCGCCTTCGCCGTCATCCGCACCGCCGGCGGCCAGGCCCCCCACCCCGATGTCGACTTCCCCGAGTTGTCGTCCACCGGACTGCTTCTGTCCTCCCTGAAGCCAGCAGACCGTGCACTCCTGCCCGAGGACACACCAGACCGAGAAGTCAGTATCGACCTGGGCGGGCAGATGATGCCGTATGAATGGAGCATTCTCACCGACGGCCAATCCTCCTCCGCGACCGTGCAGGAGGGCCAGCGCCTGCGGATGGTCATGCGCAACAGAACCATGATGCCCCATCCCATGCACATCCACGGCCACACGTGGGCGCTGCCCGGCAGCGGCGGACTACGCAAGGACACCGTCCTTCTCCGCCACGGTGAAACCATGATCGCCGACCTGATCGCTGACAACCCCGGTGAGTGGGCATTTCACTGCCATAACGCCTATCACATGGAAACCGGGATGCTCAGCTCGCTTCGCTACGAGTAACCCCCACAGCAGGGTTGAGTGCCGAGGTGGGCGGGGTGTCCCCCGAGTAGTGGACACGGCTTTGGTGTCAGGGTTGAGCAATGTGTGCCAGGAGTCGACGGGATTGAAGTATGCGTCAGCGCGCACGGCAGCAAGTTCAATGATGCGGTCGTAGCGCTTGTTAAAGCCGGTGGTTTCGGTATCAATGACCGCAAAGACCGACATGCCCGCCTAAACGCTATCGAACACTGCAAACAAGGTGGATTTCTGTGGATAGCCACACTGGCCCCGTGCGGGTTGTCCATGGGCCGGGCTGGTTTTTAAGACCGGGCGGTTTGAGTGCCTTCCTGGGTGTGGTGCCATTGGTTGGCGTACTCAGTCGGCGGGATAAACCCTAGGCTCGAATGAGGATGATAGGTATTATAGCGCTTCGACCACAGTCGCAGGCAACGCGACGCATGGGCGGGGTCGTCGAACATCTCGTCCTCTCACAGCTCGTCGCGTAGCCGGTTGTGGAAGGACTCCACAAACCCGTTATGCCATGGCATTCCCGGTGGGATGAACGCCTCGACAGTGTCTTGCTTAGCAGCCCAACTAGCCAGCTCACGGCTGATGAACTCCGGGCCGTTATCCATACGTAACACCCGAGGTCTGCCACGCACAGCAGCTCACGTTCTCCAGCAGGTCAATCACCGCAGTAGCAGTAATTGACCGAGCGACCTCGAAACCAACATGCTCACGGGTAAACTCGTTGATCACGTTGCGGATCTTAAAAGGCTTTGCCCTGGTAGTCGCTATCGAACTGGAAGTCCAGTGCCCACACGTGCCCCGGACATGTCGCTGGCTGCGTACGCGGCGTTGGCACAGGCAAGCACCGTTGCTTACCAGCTTTGCAAGCACAAGCCCGCAAACCCTCCTGGCGCCACAGCCGGCGCACCACATCACGGCCACAGGTAAAACCAGCCTGCCGGGCTTTCACCCAAGCACGGCGATAGCCCCAGCGTCGGTGCTCACCAGCGAAAGTGACGAGCCACCTGCGTAGAGCAGCGTACTTATCCACGCTGGGCTGCTGGTGGCGTGTGCGGGCGTTGTAGTACGCCGCTCTAGATACCCCGACCACGCGACAGGCAAAGCGCACCGAATAGCCCACGGATACAGCGTAATCAATGGCTTCATATTTGCGTGCCGGGGTCAGAATTTTCCCTCCGCAAGCTCCTTTAGTAGCGCTTTTTCCAACTCGGCTTCTCCGAGTAGGCGGGTAAGCTTGGCGTTTTCTTCCTGCAGTTCTTTAAAGCGGCGGGGTTTACTGCGGGACATCTCGCCGTACTGCTTGACCCAGCGACGGTAGGTTGCCTCGCTAACACCGAGGTCGCGGCAGACTTCGGCTAAGGTACTACCCGAGGCCTTCATGGATCGGGCTTTATCAAGTTTGGCCACGATCTGCTCAGGAGTGTGTTTTGAAAACTTCTTCATGATTATCAGTCTTCCTGCCCAACAAGGGGCTGTCACGGAAGACACGATCAAACCACATGGTCTATTTAATCCAGCCCAGACCAATTCAGCAGCTATCGAATAGCAATTTCTGTTCTCTTATTGGATCTGCTGGGCCTATTAGCAATGACAGCCTTTCCAGAGCCGTTGATCCTCATTTTTGGAAACCTCGTCACCGCATGCTTAAGCGGACTGTCGATTCCAGCCATTTTCACTATCGTTGACTCCCAAGTCAGTGAAGGCCGGCAAGCGAAAGCCTTCTCCCTCTTGGATACCGCGCGCCTTGGCGGCGGATTCCTTGGGCCACTGCTGGGAGGATTACTTCTTGACCAAAGAAACGTGCAGACTGCACTCTTTGTTGAAGCTTGCGCCGTGGCGGTTTCGTTACTTGTCTTTTTTATCCTCTACAAATCCACGTCCCAGGACAATTCAGCTCAGCTAAGACCAAAGGAATCGTCACCGAGCTTTTTCCAAAAGGTACTCGAGGCTCCTTCTCTCTTATTGAAAAATAGACGTTCTCGCTCCGCACTAACCAGCATTTGGGGAGCAATCATTTGCACCTCGATTTTCAACATTGCGCTTGTCTTCTATGTGACCAGTACCCTCCAAGCGAGCGGTACGGTATATGCAATCATCGCCCAGGCTTTCATCGTGGGCCGCATCTTTGGCGCACGATTTTCAGCCCATCTCAGCGCACACAATGCCGAGAAGGCCCTGACCGGAGCCGGCGTCGCCATGGGGTGTTTTATTGCTTTACCCGGTCTAATTCCCTCCTTGTGGCTCTGTATTCCATGCTTCTTCCTTGGCGGAGTATGCAATGCCGTTCAGGTGGCTGCACTGCGAATCATCGTTGTTGGAACCGTACCTGATGGGGTTAAGCCCAAAGCCCTTTCTACGATGGGATCGATAAATAGCTCTGCAATGCTTATTGGATACATCATTGGGGCGCCAATCGTAAGTGCCATCGGCCCAGCCGCGGCACTGGCCGTATCCGGAATTGGAACCTCGGTGCTCACAGTAGGACCAGTCCTGAAACACCGTTTGCAACAATGACCATGCGCGCACCTAGTTGCTGTTTTTCTGTTTCTTCGCGCGCAGCATATCCATGCTCATTACGGCGCCAATGATGGCGGCGTGTTGTTGCTCGTTGAGGCCTGGCACGATGCGCAGGAGATACGTGTTTTTACCCATGAAGTAGTTGCCCATGCCGGTCCATTTATTGGAGACATCGGCAAGCTGGCGATCCTGGGAGGTGATGGTGAGATTCCAGTCCCAGAAATCGCCGTGTACTTCGACATCGGCAAAGCCCTCCATCGTTAGTTCCATCTTGGTTTTGAACATGGAGAAACGCTTGGTGATAACGGCCATGGGCTGTTCAATTCCCGGCAGGTGCACCTCGTAGGTATCCCGCAGAAGATTCGGCGGATCCGAAATCGTCATGACTGTTTGTTGGGGGTTGCCTTCGGCATCCGTGAGCGCGACCTCCAAGCTCCGGGAGGGTTTAAACACCATCTCCTTAAGGCTGGTGGATTGCACAATGGTGCCCACTGGGGTCCCGTTGACATCAGAAATCATGAATCGATCCTTGAGGAGGGACTTGGTCTGGGAAATAACCAGCTCGTTGAGCGTGAATAAGTTTTGCATCATGCCAGCCAATGTATGGCAGTGGGCGTTTTTAATCCTCCTCCCTAGGGGTGGTTTTTGCTTCTTCCTGTGCTTGGTGGGCCTCCTCGTAGGCTCGCGCGCGGTGGGCGGTCATGGTTTGTGCAAAAGTTTGCACCCAATTCTTATTCTTTTCTGCCAG
This sequence comes from Corynebacterium sp. KPL2838, assembly GCF_040225455.1. Lineage (NCBI taxonomy): Bacteria > Bacillati > Actinomycetota > Actinomycetes > Mycobacteriales > Corynebacteriaceae > Corynebacterium > Corynebacterium sp. KPL2838. The sequence goes on from NZ_JBEHFT010000005.1 coordinate 15,767, forward strand.
TGGGCCGGAAGGCTCGGTGACGGTCCAGGTGCCGTCTTCGAAGAGCCAAATAATGTCCCGGGTGTGTGGGTCCATGACGTAGAAGACGCGGCCATCGGTCTTTATGTTGTGGTGGTGCTGGCACAGGCAGGCAAGGTTTGCGGGAGTCGTCGGCCCGCCATCCGCGTGGTTGATGCGGTGATCCTTCTGGCACACCGTGGCAGGGCGGTTGCAGCCTGGGTAGCGGCAGGTGCCGTCGAATCCTTCGAGGTAGGCTGCCATATCCGGCGGGGTTACGTATCCCTTTACCTCTTTATCCGGGTTCATTTCCCGGATCTTGGAGTAGGGTAGCGCGTTGGAGCGCGCTGGGTCGAGCCACCCAACGGATTCAATGAATGCGGGGGAGTTGGGGACATCGGTTGCCTTGTAGGCATTCAGGATGACCTGGGGCGCTTCGGTATTGCCGGTGAGGAGGGAAATGGCGGCATCGGCAAGCGAGCAATCCAGCTTGAGCGCAGTCTCCTTGATGCACTTATCTACGCACGCCATCACCGAAGGCTCCGCGCTCAGCGTCATCGCCGCGGTATTGTTTCCCCAATTTTCCATGGTGTAGCGCGGCTGGGTCGGTCCCTTTTTGACCGCAAGGGTGTCATCTTCGAGGTTGATGAGCTCATTGATCTTTCTTTTAATCTGCGCTTGCGTCCGCATGGACTGGTTGGCGCGGGTGGGAGTGAGGTAGGCGGTGAGCTGCTCATCGATGCGCGCGACTACCTCCGGGGTCGGGTTGCCCAGGCGGTTAAGGGATTTATTGATGGCAATGAGGCGGTCTAAATCTAAGTGATAGAGCTCGTGTTGCAGCTCTTTTAGCTGTGGGAGCTCTTCCAGGCGGTACAGGGCCATCAGGATATGGCCGATTCGCCCTTCATTAACTCCGGTGGTGCGGTAGAGGGATTGGGTGACTAATTCGAAATCAGAATCGAGATCGGGGATCTGTTCAGTCCAGAACTCGTATTCAGTCTTCCGCATTTCAAAAGCTAAGCGTGTAGTGGGGTCTTTGGTGTTGGTCGTGGAAAAGTAGGGATCTTCCATGGCGCTTAAAACCTAAATTTGTTGTGTGAACATCTGTACGAAAAACACTATAGAACACCCGCCGGACATTTGCCTGTTTTAACGTGTTTTCGCAGGTAGAACTGCATATTCTTCGGTCAGGATAACCAGCTTAAAAGCAAATTATGTGCTAGCTTGAGGAAGGTATGAGCCAGGAGCAGGAAACGCAGGAAGAACCCGGCCGCGCGTGGTGGCAGTGGTGGGCGCCCTTGGCGATGATCGCTGTCTTCTTGGTGCTCCCGCCGGCGATTTACCAGGCGGTTTCTGGCACGGTATTGCTCGGCATCATGGGTGGGCTTACCGTGCTTATTGCTCTTATCGATGCCACCACATTCCGCTACTCATGGACCATCTTCTGGGTTGCGGGCATCGCCTATTTCGCGGCCATAGAGATGTACTTCAACGAGGGGACATGGATTTACCTGCCGGTAGTGGTCCTTTTGGCGTTGGGTGCTAGCAAATTGGGCGCCAAGTTGAGGAAGCGCTGATGGAAATCTGGCGGTTGGATCACCCTGAGGCTGGCCTGCTCGAGGTTGAGCGCGGCTACGATGCCGAGTTCGCTGAGCAGGGCGAATGGCCCAAGGAGCCGAAGGAATTTACGCCGGTGCTTGGCGATGCCCCCTTTATCCGCCGCATCCAGCTCTGGCGCAAGAATCCTGCACCCCGCATGCAGATGGTGGTCAACGGCGAAGTTCGCAGCCGGCACGACAAGCCGCGTGGCGGCCGTTATTCATTGCAGAAGAATCTGGAAAACGATCTCTCATTCAGTGAGAATAGTGCGCCGCTGACTAAGCCTTATGTAGATATCCAAGCCACGCCCTTTGGGGAGATACAGGATGTCTACTACCGCGATGGGGAGGAGGCCGTGGCCTTTGATCCGCCGGCGGGTTCCTTGGGCGAAAAGCGGCGCCAGGCAATGGAAGAAAGCCCCTTCAAGCGCGTGCTGTATCCACTGCTCGGTGGGCTGGGGAAGTCCGGGTGGGCCATCGCGATGATTGTTTTGGCTCCTATTATTAGCCGCATCCTCTCGCGCTTGCTGCCGGATTGGGAGCTGCCAGATGTAGATTTCCCAGAGATTTACCTACCGCTGCCAAATTTGCCGAACCTGCCGGAGCCACCGCAGATTACCTTGCCCGCGCCGCAGTTTGCGGTGCACTTTGTACCTCCGGAATGGGTGGTTTTCCTTATGGATTACAGCAGGGTGTGGATGCCTATAGTTATTGCCATTGCCTTTGGGGTGATGGCGGTGCGCAATGCAAAGAAGTCGGAGGCGAAGAAGAAGGAGTGGCAGAACCATGAAGATTCGCGGCGCGATTGATGCGGAGGGCCGGTGCAAGCATTGGCATTCCCCGCTCGACGTGGTGGCCAATAAGTGCGCGACCTGCGGCGAGTACTTTGCGTGCGCGCTGTGCCATGCGGAGCTGACGGATCATGAGTTTGGGCCCATGCTTGTCGATGCCCCCGCTGCCCTCTGCGGTTCCTGCGGCCTCGAGATGGATTACCGGCTGTATTCTACTGTCGCGGCATGCCCGCAGTGTGGGCATATGTTTAATCCCGGATGCAGTGGGCATGCCGGGATCTACTTTCAGGTCGCCGCGTAAAACGGGAGCAGTGTTACTGGTTCAGGCCCAAGAAGCGGTTGACCAGGCTGTGGTAGGCGCGCACGGTGAGGTCGAGGTCCTCGAGGTAGAGGTGCTCATCGTGGCTGTGTAATTGCGAGTTGGCGCTGGCCATATCGCGGCCCTCGGCATGCATCGCGAAACCGTAGGCGTTGCCGCCCTTGCGGCGAGCGAAGCGGAGGTCGGAGCCACCGGTGGCGTGGACGGGGACGACGTCTTTATTGGGGAAGAACTCTTTGGCGGTGGCCTCAATGGTGCGCCAGAGCTCGGTATCGGTGGAGGACTGGGTGGCGTTTTCGGTAATGAGGTGTTCGATTTCTACCTCATCGGCAAGATCGCCAAGCGCGCTGCGGAGGAAATCGTCCAGGTCCTCTTGGGTTTGTCCGGGGAAGGGACGGATGTCCATCTCTAGGTAGGCGTGAGAAGGCAGCACGTTGATGGCTCCGCCGGCACGCAGGACGGTCTCAGCGATGGTGGTGTGGCTAAAGGCGTGGGCGTAGGCATCGAGGTTGCCGAACTTGGTGTAGTCACCGGTGCCATCGATAAGCTCTTTTTCGGTCTCTGGGTCGAACTTAAAGGTACGGACGAAGCCTTCCCAGATTTCATTGGAGGCTGTTGGTGGCTCGGCCTCGGCGATGCGGCGGGCGACCTCGCCGATCTTTACGATGGCAAAGTCCTTGCCGTAGGGCGTTGAGCCGTGTCCGGCATCGCCGGTGACGTGCAGGCGGCGCTGACCGGCGCCCTTTTCGCCCACGTTGAAGCCCACCGCGCCGGGCAGGTGGCTACCGCCGGTTTCGGAGAGGCAGTTCTTCCAGGAAAAGGCATCGGGATGGTTTTCTGCCATCCAGCGCACGCCTAAGCCGCCGCGGGCCTCTTCATCGGCCATGCCCACGAAGGCGAGGGTTCCGCCGGAATTGCCAGCGCGGGCAACCTCGCGGGTTACGGCGGCCATGGTGGCGGTGATAAAGAGCATGTCCACGGAACCGCGGCCATAAAGCTTGCCGTCTTCAATAAGCGCCTCGAAGGGCGGCTTGGTCCACTTGGGTTCATCGACGGGCACGACATCGGTATGCCCCATAAGGGTGAGGGGCTCCTTGGCGGGATCACCGGGAACGGTCACCACGATGGACACGCGCCCCGGGTGGGATTCAAAGCGCTCAATCTGGACGTCTTCTCCGGCGAAGAAACTTTCCAAAGAATCGGCATTGCGCACTTCAAACCCGGAATCCGGGGTGAGGTCGTTTACGCAGGCATTGCGGATGAGTTCTTGGAGGAGTTCGAGGGTGTCATCGTAAAGCGTCATGCCCCTTAGGGTAATCCCGCGAAAAAAATTTTGTGATTTTGGCCAAAGTTGAACGGCGTTCAAGTAGGGTTCACTGCATGAGCATCATCGACATCGCCCGTGAGAAAGCTCTGGAGCAAGGCAAAGGCCTTAACCAGGAAGAACTACTACAAGTACTGCAGGTTCCAGATTCCCAGCTGGAAGAAATTGCTGATATCGCCCACCAGACCCGCCTGGAGTGGTGCGGTCCGGACGTATCGGTGGAAGGCATCATCTCCATCAAGACCGGTGGTTGCCCAGAGGATTGCCACTTCTGCTCCCAGTCCGGCCTCTTTGAGTCCCCAGTGCGCGCAGTGCGCCTGAACATCCCTGAGCTGGTGGAGGCGGCACAGAAGACCGCCAAGACCGGCGCTACCGAATTCTGCATCGTTGCTGCGGTGAAGTCCCCGGATGACCGCCTGCTGGACCAGGTGGGCGAGGCTATCGCCGCCATCAATGATGCCGTTGACATCGAGATTTCCTGCTCCCTGGGTACCCTGACCCGCGAGCAGGCACAGCGCCTGAAGGACATGGGCGCACAGCGCTACAACCACAACCTGGAGACCTCCCGCTCCTACTTCCCCAACGTGGTCACCACCCACACCTGGGAAGAGCGCAAGAAGACCCTGGACTACGTGCGCGAGGTAGGCATGGAAGTCTGCTGTGGCGGCATCATCGGCATGGGCGAGTCCCTGGAGCAGCGCGCCGAGTTCGCAGCCCAGCTGGCAGAAATCGATCCGTGCGAAGTTCCGATGAACTTCCTTGACCCTCGCCCGGGCACCCCATTCGCTGACCGCCCGCTGGTTCCGCTGGGTGAGGGCCTGCGCGCCGTTGCTGCATTCCGCTTGGCGATGCCCTCCACCACCCTCCGCTTCGCTGGTGGCCGCGAGCTTTCGCTTGGCGATGACGGCACCGAGCGCGGTTTGCTCGGCGGCATCAACGCCATCATTGCCGGCAACTACTTGACCACTTTGGGTCAGGAAATCGAAAAGGATGTGGACATGCTGGGCCGCATCGATCTCCCGATCAAGGCTCTGTAATGTCCGAGCCGAACTCTGAGTTGGCAACCGCCGTCCTGGCTGGGGACGAGCCAATTTTCCACCCTAATACCGGCAAGCCGATCGAAGAGGTCTTCACGCTGCACCCCGCTGCAGCCGCCGGCCTCGACGTGCCGCGCTACTGCCAGATCTGTGGCCGCCGCATGGTGGCCCAGGTGCGCCCCGATGGCTGGCACACAAAGTGCTCGCGCCACGGGGAGCTAGATTCTGAGTGGTTATACGTAGAGCAGCTACCAGAGAGTTAGCACTACCAAGATAAGGAGCCGCTGCCGCATGGCAGGCGGCTCCTTTTTCTATTGAAAAACAGCCGTGAACTGCGGGTAGGTAATCCTACTTGCGAATTTTGGTGCGTCCTACTTTAGAGATTTGGTACTCTCTACTTTAGAGATTTGGTACTCTCTACTTTAGAGATTTGGTGCGTCCTACTTGCGAAATTTGGTAAATATATGTTTGTTCCTCGGCAGCTCAGTGGATCTATAGCGCAGTTAATGAAATGGTTTCCAGTTGTTAGCGTGACGGGGCCGCGGCAGTCTGGGAAGTCGACCCTTCTGAGAGAAATGTTTCCGGACTTGTCATACCTCAATCTTGAGGATCCAAGTATCCGAAGGGTGGCACAAGAAGATCCTGTGGGTTTCCTTTCGAGCCAACGTGGACCGTTGATTATAGATGAGGCTCAATATGCACCGGATCTGTTTTCCGTTGTCCAACTTCGTTCGGATGAAGTGGGAAGCCCTGGGCAATATATCTTATCCGGATCGCAAAATTTCTTGCTTATGGAATCTATAACGCAATCGCTGGCGGGCCGCGTTGGGATCAGTCATCTGTTGCCCTTCGGCCTCATGGAAGCTCGCTCTATATCAGCTGATCTGACCGTTGATGAATTTATGGTTCGTGGAGGATATCCGCGCTTGTACCAGGCTCAAATTCCTCCGGAAATCTATTTTGAAAACTACGTGCAGACTTATCTCCAACGGGATGTGAGTGGGTTACTCAATGTTCGGAATAGTGATAGCTTTTGGCGATTCATTAAGGTCTGTGCGCTGCAAGCTGGAAACTTAATCAACTATTCCGCAATCGCAAATGAGATTGATGTTTCTTTCCAGACGGTAAAAAATTGGGTCTCAATTCTGGAGTCTAGTTTCATCATATTTTCTTTACCCAGCCACCATTCCAGTCCTCGGAAGGTGCTTACTAAGACCGCGAAGTTGTATTTCTATGATACTGGTCTGTTGTGCCACCTTCTTGGTATTTCTTCACCAGAAGAACTTTCTGTGCATCCACAGTCAGGTGCAGTGTGTGAAAATATGGTGGTAGCAGAAACCATGAAAACGCATATTCACTCTGGTCGCAAGCCGGATCTACGGTTCTATCGGGATAGTTCTAAAAGAGAAATCGACCTATTGGATTTTACGGGCGGCGATCCTAAGGCTTATGAAATCAAGGCATCGCAGACCTATCATTCCAAATACACACGTCATCTCGCGACTGTAGGTGAAGAGCTGGAGATCAAACCCGCAAACCGCACAGTGCTATACCGCGGCCAGCATTCCTTCGAAGCGAATGGTGCGCAGGTAGTCCCCGTTGAGCAGTACTTGAAGGCGCTTGATTAGATTGGTGGGTATGGATCCCGCTGTAGCCCATGCTCATCAGTCCGCGCTGAGATCGATTGCGCGCGTCGTGGAGGAGACGGCGCCGCACACGGAGGTGGGGAAGGCTTTGGGGGACATCGCCAAGCAGCTGCGTAACGGGCCGGTCATGGTGCTCACTGGGGCGGGGGTATCGACGGAATCGGGGGTGCCGGATTATCGCGGTCCGCGGGGCTCGCTGAGTAGGCACCGGCCAATGACGTATCAGGAATTTCGCCATGATCCGGCCGCTAGCCATAGGTATTGGGCGCGTAGCTTCGTGGGCTGGCGCGTGATGGATTCCGCGGCGCCGAATCGCACGCATTATGCGCTCGTGGAGTTGGAGCGCGCCGGGCTGGTTAATGGAGTGGTCACCCAAAACGTGGATGGCCTGCATAAACGTGCGGGTACGGAGAGACTGGTGACGCTGCACGGTGATATGGAAACCGTGGTGTGCCTGCTGTGTGGGCACCATGAGGATCGTGGGCACTTCGATGCGCGCCTAGCGGCCGCGAACCCGGGGTACCTGGAGCGCCTAGTGGTGGAAAGGGACCAAGTTAACCCGGATGGTGACGTGACACTGGATGAGAAAGACGTTGCGGCGTTCCGGATGGCTGGCTGCGAGCGCTGCGGATCGGAGCTGCTCAAGCCAGACGTGGTGTATTTTGGCGAGCCCGTGCCAGCCACGCGGCGGGATGCGGCCTTTGCGCTATTGAACGAGGCTAATTCGCTGCTGGTGGCCGGTTCTTCGCTGGCGGTGATGAGCGGATACCGCTTCGTGCTTGAGGCGAAGAAGCAGGGCAAGCGCGTGGCCGTCATCAACGGCGGGCCGGGCCGCGGGGATAAGAAGGTGGATACGCTGTGGCGCACGCAGGTGGGCCCGGCTTTTGATGCCTTGCTCGATGAGCTGGAGATTTAATTAACGCGGCGTGTGCTCCACCATCCTGAGCAGCGTGCGCACGATGGCGTGTACGCGCCTATCCATGGGCATATCTTCGTGCATGACCACGGCATGGCGGTCGAAATCTTGGATATAGATATTGCGCACCGCCCCCTCAGGAGCGCCCTCTGGGTCGAGGAAGCAGGTTTCGGGCGGGACAACGACGGCATCGGAACGCGTGGCGATGCAGGTATAGCTCACGCCGGATTCGAGGTCGCCATCGCGGTTGACATCGCGAAGCACCTCGCTGCCCACCACCTGGTCCATGCCGGCGGGACCAAACCAGCCATCGATAATGGAGCGGATCACCGCCTCTTGGCGTTGGGTGCGGATGAGGCGACTGGCGATGCCCCCGTGGGTCGTCCCATGATTCGGCGCACTGATGCAGATGAGATGGATGACCTTTTCGGCGCCGCCGTCCATGCGCATCCAGTACCGCGCGAGCAGGCCGCCCTGGGAGTGGCCTATCAAGATGGCCTTTTCTGCCCCGGTGACGGCAAGCACGGTATCGATATAGGCGCCGAGCTGCTGCGCCGATTCCGGGATGGTCTGCGTGGCGCGGTGGCCGTAGTCAGGGGCAAAGACCGCCCAGCCGTCCTGGCGCAAGATATTGCCCATGATTTGCCAGACGCCCTTGGTATCGCAGGTGCCGTGCACCAGGATGACCGGCCAGGGGCGAGTGTCGCTCGGGCGGGCACTCCAATCGTCTTCGAAAACGCCGCGCGGCTTAGTGCGCGCGCCGAGGGGGAGGGTCCGTGCGGCATCGGCGTCGAGGGCGGAATCGCCAGGACTGGTCTTGTCCTTTTCGGCCTTGAGGCGGTCAACGATCTCGTCGGCGACGTCATCCTGCAAAGCACTGGCCGCGGCCGGGGAGGCGATGCCAAGGCGTGGCGAATCTTTTTCTTCGGGTGCATCTTCCTCGTTCACGCGCCCGAATTTGAGGAGTTGTTCAGAAATAATGCTTTTCAACTCTGCAAGAGATTCGACAGCCATGCCTTCCAATCATACGCGTTAATGCAGGTAAATGGCCTCTTTAGAAAAGTTGAAGAAATTTATGGAGAAAGCCCTTGACCTCACGCCATAATCTTTGTAAACTTAGGCTTGCCTAATCACGGGCGGTGCTTACGGCGTAGGGCGCTCCACTCCTTGCCGCTAAGTGCCAGAGATTAGTCATGGGGAGAGGGCCCGCCGATGCGCAGTCGGCGGGCCTTCGTTTATGCAAGAAAACTTGCACGATTATCGCAGGCCGCTTAGCCTTGCTAATTGTTCAGGATTTCTTGCACGATTGGAGTAAGAGTGAGCCCGCGAAAGTATGAGCATCCAGCCATCGAAGAACTAGAATTCGTCCGTGTTCTGGCCGCAGTAAGCGATCCCATCCGGTTGGAAATGGTTAAGCGCATGGCGGACGGCCAAGAGCACGATAGCTTGAGGCTTGCCGATGACCTCCCGAGATCTACCCTGACGTATCACACTCGACAGCTCCGCGAAGCGGGAGTGACGTGGACAAGAAGTAAGGGTCGAACCTGTTTGATTTCTTTGCGGAGCCAAGACTTGAATGAACGTTTTCCGGGCTTGCTTGATGCGGTGATTGACAATGCTTAAGCAGCTGTGGCCGTTTGTCATAGGTAGCGTGGCCCTCGGCTTAGATGCATATGTTATTGCTGGCTTGCTGCCGCAGATTGCGGAAGACTTGGGCACGAACGGCAGCATGGTTGGCTTGGGCGTCACCGCTTTTACCGGTGCGTACGCTGTATCTGGTCCGCTGTTATCGGGTAAAGCGGGCAAGAATCCGCGTAGCGCCCTGCTGGGCGCAATCGCTGTATTTTCTCTGGCGAATATTATGACTGCCGTATCACCTACGGTGGGAGTTTTTATCGTCTCGCGGCTAATTGCTGGTGTGGCGGCGGGAGTCTATTCGCCGTTGTCCTCAGCGGTTGCGGGTGTGTCTGTCGCAGCAGAGCGTCGCGGGCGCGCACTGTCATTGGTTCTAGCTGGATTGGCGGTGGGAACTGTCGTGGGTGTGCCGGTGGGATTGGGTGTCGCTGAGCAGTTAGGCTGGCGGGCTACTATTGGGTTGGTTTCGCTAGTTGGCATAGTGGCGATGGTAGGTATAGCGTTGCGCAATCCGAGTGCCGTACCGGCTGTGTCTTCTTCCTCGCTGAGACAGCGAGTCCGAGTCATCGGCCGAGTAAATAATTTGCTTACGGTCCTAGTTACTTTCTTTGTGGGAGTGGGGTCGTTAGGTTTGTACACCTATATTTCTGTCGTGCTCGGTCGTGTGCAGGTAGACACCATTGCGGGCATGTGGATATGGGGTATCGGTGGCGCAGTGGGCGCATTTGGAATCGGGCGGGTGCTCGATAAGGTAGACAGTTCTCGCACGTTAACGTTAATAATCATTGCTTTACTTGCGGCTGATTTCGCGTTATTACTGCTCTTCCCTTCGAGTCATGTGGTGGCAGCGGTGTGCCTATTTGCATGGGGGCTTTTGGGCTGGGCTTCTATGGCGCCGCAACAAAATACCATGCTCAGTGCGAACCCTGATGAAGGTGCGACTGCAGTCGCTGCGAATGCATCTGCAAACTATCTGGGCTCAGCTGTTGGTTCTGCAGTAGGGGGTCTTTTGCTTCCTTCATCCACGGGGCTTTTGCTTGCTGCGCTATTTGCAATTTTATTAGGAATCGCATGCAATGTTGGAGGCGGCATTCTTTCTCGCGCTCGGTCCGGCGGGCATGCGGCTTAGGCACCCCAAGGACTACTAAACTTTATTCCCATATCGGCAAAAGTTAAACGCTTTTTGTGGCGCATACCGCTGGTTTTCGCGCATTAAATGGGTCAAGTCCCGTGTAGTGGTGTAGCCGTTTGTGGGTTGCGTACAGTAGCGTGGTGTATCTGTAACTGACGGTGGGCCCCTTATGAATGAGGAGAGTGTCTAATGGTTTGTGTGTGGGAACCTAACCCGCATAAGGAGATGAAGGGCCCGACGCCCGACGTGTCCACTTTCCGGGGGTCGGGCCCGAGTTCTTGATTGTAGATTGGTCGCTCGGGCGTAATTTCCGTGGAACCGAAAGCGGGCCAGACCATCCATCCTTTTGCGTAGCAAAGGGTGTGGCGAATTCACCCATCTATCGGACTTGGCCCCGCCGCCTTAGCGACATTGCCTAAAGTTACTCGATTTGCCATTTGTCCAGTATTAAAAGGCGGATGCCTCGAATAATTTTAAAGCTGTAATTGATTGGTTACGTGTTCATCGGTGCCGAGCTTACGGATGGAGGCTATTACTCCCAGGGATTGAGTAGTGTCACGCCAGTGTCGGAAAAATCTTTAGTGTTTCTAGTGGCGCAGGTTGCTGAGTATGCGCGGCAAGTGGCTGCAATCTGTGCGTCCACCGTGGAAATTGGCTTTCCCAGCTGGCGGCGGAGGCTTACTACAGCCCCAAATTGAATTGCTGCTTGTGCATCGAATGGAATTACCATTTGGTTCTGAATGGTGGTGTCAAGAGCCTTCGCAAGCGAATCTCGTCTATGTCCGTCGGGTAGAAGCATGATGCCAGCATGCAACTCGGAGAGTGTCATTGCTGTTATCGCTACTGTTTCTGTAGTGGTTCGAAGCCACCACTGAAGAACTTGCCTATCTGGGGCGGGTTTCATGACCTCTGAAATGACGTTTGTATCAGCAATGATCATTAGAAACTCACTGCACGTGCTTCGTCATCGCGGGGAGGGATCGGGATTTCTTCTGCTGCCTCTCGTGAAGCTTCATATAGTGCGACGCCAATATTTTTAGGGCGCACCGCATCTGTCAGAATTGAACGGGCCTCCGCTTCCATGGAATTACCGTTCTCTTTGGCACGCAGTGCGAGGGCTTCTTTTACTGCGTCTTCTAGTTGTCTTACCACGATAGATGCCATTATCATCATCCTTTCACTAGTAATGATATCAGAAATGATATCATATTAAATAGCGCTGCCGTGCTGCGCGGTCCCCGCTAGACTCGCGATTATGACCGATCTGCAGCATGTCCACTCCGTAGATGAAGCGGTGACTCGCTTGATTGAGCATTATGAAACCTCGTGCGAGTTGGCGCGCGAGGCACTTGCTTCGGGTGACCTCGATGATTATCGCCACGTGGTCTATCCCAAGGTGACCGTGGAGATCCGTAAATGGCAGCCGATTGACCGCTCCGAGCCCTTTGGCTATGTGAATGAGGCGGGGAAGTACTCCGCGGTCATCTCTAAGCCGCACATCATCCGGGAGTACTTGCACGAGCAGCTGACGCGGCTGACCAATAACTATCCGTGCGATATCTTCGTTGGCCAATCGGATGAGCGCATCCCGCCGGAATACATCAAGGATGCCCCGGCGGCGCCGCAGGAGCGCGGCCCCATCCCGCGCCCGACCTTGGATGAGGTCAATGATGCGATTATTGATGGCGAGTGGGATGCCTTCCATGGCGGGGAAAAGCCGCTCTTTCACTTCGGGGCGCAGCGTTTCGATATTGCCTGTGCGCGCATTGAGCATTACACCGGCATCGAGGTCGATACGGTGCAGAAATACATTCTGTTTACCAATTACGCGATGCATACCACGGAATTCGTGAAATTCGGCCTGCGCGAGCTGACCAAGGAGGATTCGCGTTATACGGCGCTCGTATTGCCCAATGGGGAGACCATTCATCCCAATGATGCGGTGGACCTCGACCTGGATGGGCTGACGCTGACCTCGCGCTTTCAGATGCCCCGGTTCGATCTCATTACCGCGGGCGGCGATGGCATCACGATGATCAACATTGGTGTAGGGCCATCGAATGCCAAGACGATTACGGATTGCTTGGCCGTGCTGCGGCCGGAGGCCTGGATCATGATTGGCCACTGCGCCGGCATGGATGGGCGCATGCGCATCGGTGACTTGATCTTGGGCAATGCCTACGAGCGCCACGACCACATCTTGGACCGGCAGGTGGTTTCTTCCACACCGATTCCGGCCATTCCAGAGGTCCAGCGCATGCTGGAGGCATCCGTGGATGAGGTCTACGGCAGCGATAATTCGCTCATGCGCACCGGCACGGTGCTATCGACCGATGACCGCGATTGGGAATGGCGCACCAGCCGGGATCTGTGGGAGTGGTTGCGCACTTCTACCGCGGTAGCGGTGGACATGGAATCGTGCGCCTTGGCGGCGAATGGGTACCGCTACCGCGTGCCCTATGGCACGCTGCTATCCGTATCGGATCTTCCCCTGCACGCCGTGCCGAAGCTGCCGGCACAGGCCCAGGCGTTTTATTCCAACTCCAAGGAAGCCCACGTCATGTGCGCCGTGCGCGCGGTGGAACAGCTGGCAGAAAACCCGGAGCGCCTGCGCACGCGCAAGCTGCGGCGCACGTTGGGAGAGGTTCCTTTCCGGTAGCTGCTTTCCCTTGGTAGGTATCGCTAGTTAAACTACAAAGAAAGCCCATGACGCAAAAGGAGCCGCGCAATCGTGACTGAGAATTGGATCCACCCGGACCGGGAGAACCTCACCTGGGAAGTCTTCGGCGAAGCGAGCCGGAATCTTTCGGAGCAAATCGTGGAATCCGGCTGGTTTCCTGACTTGATCGTGGGCGTTGCCCGCGGCGGCCTGATCCCAGCCGGTGCCATTGGTTATGCCATCGGGGTCAAGGCCATGGGCGCTATCAATGTGGAGTTCTACACCGATATTGGCCAGACCTTGGACGAGCCGATCATCTTGTCCCCGCAGTTGGATACGGATTCCCTGAAGGGCAAGAAGGTACTCGTCGTTGATGACGTGGCCGATTCCGGCAAGACCCTGGATCTGGTGGTGAACTTCTTGGAAGAAACCGCCGATGAGGTGCGTTCCGCTGTGGTGTACACCAAGCCGAAGACCATCTTTGAACCGGATTATTCGTGGAAGAAGACGGATAAGTGGATCAACTTTGCTTGGTCGGTGCTGCCGGTTATCACGGCGGATGGCTCCTTTCAGGAAGGCTCGTAGTAGCTACTAATATGTGCAGGCGTGATTAACGAGCAGCCTGCACCCACCGGCGTCATCGCCAGTTTCCGCTTTGCATTTTCCTCACCAGCGCGTTTGCGCAAGGAGGTCCTTGGCGGACTGGCGGTGGCGCTTGCTTTGATCCCGGAAGTTCTAAGCTTTTCTATTCTCGCCGGCCTCGACCCGCGGGTGGGGCTGTATTCCTCGGTGGTTATGGCGATGGCCATCGCCTTTACAGGCGGCCGGCCCGCCATGATTTCCGCGGCGGCGGGCGCGGTTGCCCTGGTGGTGGCACCGCTCGCGCACGAGTATGGGCACGATTACGTGGTGGCGGCGGTGCTTGCAGCCGGTATTATCCAGGTGCTGTTGGCGTGGGTGGGCATCGCCAAGCTTATGCGCTTTATCCCGCGTTCGGTGATGACGGGATTCGTCAATGCGCTGGGCATAATGATGTTTACCGCGCAGCTGCCGCACCTTATTGATGTCCCTTGGATGGTCTATGTGCTGGTGGCCATTGGCCTGGCCATCATGATCGTTTTGCCGCGGTTTACCCAGGCAATTCCGGCGCCGTTGGTGACCATCGTGGTGGTAAGCATCATCGCCGTCGCGGCAGGGTGGAAGGTGCCGGATGTGGCGGACCAGGGCGAGCTGCCCACGACGCTGCCGGGCCTTTTCATTCCGGATATTCCGTGGAACCTGGAGACCCTGCAGGTAATTGCGCCCTATGCCTTTGGGATGGCGCTGGTGGGCCTCATGGAATCGCTGCTGACGGCAAAGCTTGTCGATGACATTACGGATACCCATTCCGATAAGACCCGCGAGTCCTTTGGTCAGGGCATTGGCAATATATTGGCCGCGGCGATTGGCGGCATGGGCGTGTGCGCGATGATTGGCCAGACGATGATCGGCGTCAAGGTATCCCAGGCGCGCACGCGCTTGTCGACGTTCCTCGCCGGCGCCTTCCTCCTCGTGCTGTGCCTGCTTTTCGGCGAGGCGGTAGGCCGCATTCCGATGGCCGCGCTGGTCGCGGTGATGATCCTCGTGGCGGCGACGACGGTGAATTGGCACTCCATCCGCCCGCGCACGCTCAAGCTGATGCCGCTTTCTGAAATCCTCGTCATGCTGCTGACGGTCGCGGGCACGCTGGCCACGCATAACCTGGCGGTAGGAGTGGTCTTAGGCGTGGTGGCTGCATCGATTGGCTTTGCCCGCCGGGTGGCACACCTCGTGGAGGTTGAGTTGGTAGACGGATATACCTACGTGGTGCATGGCCAGCTCTTCTTCGCCTCCTCGAATGATTTGGTCTACGCCTTTGATTACACGCTTGATACGGACTTCGTGGTGGTGGACCTTACCGATGCCGAGGTCTGGGATGCCTCGACGGTGGCGACGCTGGATGCGGTGCAGAAAAAGTACACGGATCGGGGCATTGAAGTGGAGTTTCGGGGCCTCGATGGGGCGAGCGCGCAGCGCCTGGAGCGCCTGAGCGGCCAACTGGGTGATTAATATCACATTGCGGGCCTGATGTGCATAAGCGTACTGGCTGCAGGGGGTTGGATGGAGTGGGCTAGCGCGGCGAGATCGTCTTTTTGGGTCGATGACCTCGAACTATTAGGCGATAGTAACTTCACGCCGTGGGGCAGCTTTGTCTTAACTAACTTAGGTGATCCAATCTGAAAAATGCCTCTGAGGTGCGGGTTTGATTAAGCATACCTTGCTAGACGGAGGATTTTATTTCGGTATTGTAGTGCCTACAACCAATTAATTGATTCCTACAGAAAGGATTTAGCAATGGATGAGAAGCTGCAAACCCTGCTAAACAATCAGGTCATTAACGAGCATGGTGCCGCTATGGTCTACACCCAGCTGGCCTACGAGATGGATAACCTGTCCTTCCCGGGTATGCGCGACTGGTTCATGGCGCAGGCTGGCGAAGAGCGCGTCCACGCACAGAAGCTTGCGGATCACCTCTTGGCACGCGGCTACCGCGTAGAGCTTAACGATATCCCGGTTGGCTCCATCAAGGCTGCCACCCCGCTGGATGCATTCGAGGCTTCCTTGGCTCACGAGCAGAAGGTCTCCGAGCAGATTCGCGAGATCGCCCGCGTTGCCCTTGACATTCAGGATCTGGACTCCCGCCAGCTCATTGACTGGTTCTTGGCTGAGCAGATCGAGGAAGAGGACACCGTTTCTGAGATTATTGACCAGATCAAGCTGGTCGGCAACGATGGTGCTGGTCTGCTGCGCATCGATTCCCGTTTGGCTAACCGCAACTCCTAAGTTGTGAATAACAAACCCATCAAGATTTAAATCAATCCTCCCATGGTACTGCGCTGCTGTGGGAGGATTGACGTATGTCTGCACACCTGAAAGCAATCCTCTCTACCGCCTTGGCGGTCTTGGCATTAAGCCTCATCATCGGTGCTGCGGTCATCTCAAGCCACGTGACCCTCGGCATCTTTTTGACCACCGCGGCGCCCATGCTGAGCCCGTTTGTGGGGGTGGTGATGCTGGCGTGTGGGGTCATCGGCAAGCGCGGGCTGGTCAACCGTTCCTTATATTCCCTGAGTGGAATGCTGATTTTGGCTTCGTTGGCTGTGTTCATGGTTTTGCCGATGGCGCAGGCGACGCTGGCGCTGGTGATTTTTATCGCCGGTACCGCGGTAGGGATTGTGGCAGTGCAAACCCAAGCTACTAGGCGCGCATAAACTGGACGCATTATGCCGAAGTTGCTGTTTGATCTGTACGGCGCGCTGCTGCGCCCCGCCATGCCGGAAGCGCACGCTGAACTAGAGCGCTTCCTCGCGCCTGCGAACCCGGAGGCCTTCTGGGAGGCCTATAACTATTTCCGGCCGGATTACGATGCCGGAATTTTTAGCGATAGTCACTACTGGAATGAGATAGCCGCCCGCGCGGGAATGGGGCCCATTGACTGCGCTGGGGCCGTCGCCTGCGAGAATCAGTACCTGCTCGAGGCGGACTCAGAGATGGTAGCGCTGGTCAAAGGGCTCATCGGGGAGGGCTTTAGCGTCGGGATTTTATCCAATATACCCACGACCCTGGCGGAACAGGTGCGCGCGCAGCATCCGTGGTTGGCAGAGTGTGCGGCGGTAACGTTGAGCTGCGATATCGGGGTGGCCAAACCGCATCCTGAGGCCTACCGGGTGGCGGTGGACGCGCTCGCGGCGCAGCCTAAGGACACGCACTTCTTTGATGACCGCATCGACTACATCGAGGGCGCTACCTATTGCGGGTTGCAATCCCACCTGTTTACCGGCATCGACTCCGCGCGCGAGGTATTACGCGGTCTGGAGTGAGCGGCCGAGCTCCAATGGCTCGCGCAATAGTTGATCGGTGGCCACGGTACGGGCGACGGCTCGCACGATTTCTTTGTGGCTTGGAATCATGCGCAGTTCCAGGTCCTCCGAGGCGGAATCGCGCACGGTGGAGGCAAAAAGCTGGGGCGCGCGGGAATCGCCGGTAAAGGCCCCGCCGGCAATGACCACGGTTTTTGGTGCGTATTCGTGGACCATGTCCGCCGTAATCTGGCCCAGCTGGCGGGCGCGCTCATCCAAAATGGCGCGCACGGCTGAATTGGACTCGGCGATGGTCGCGACCTCGGGCAGGGTACTGGCCTCGATGCCGTGGCGGCGCACGGCCTCCAGGATGGACTGGGTGGCCAAGAGGTGTTCGGAAGCGCCGTGGCCCAGCACGTCAGAGTGGGTCTGCGGGAGCGGGATGATGGAATTGACCTCGTCATCGACGGAGAGCGCAGATCCTAAGGAATCATCCGCGAAGAGCAGGAGAACGCGCTCGTTCGTGCCAATCTCGGCAGCCTGGGTCTCCGAGCCCAAAATGGCGGAAATGGCAGAGGTAACAACCACGGGAACGCTAAATTGGAAGCGCAGGCGCGCGGCGATATCCACGCCGTGCCAACCCAGGTTATCCGCGGTGACTAGGCCCTCTTCATCCACGGTGCCCGAGGTGGTAATCCCTAAGGCCACGAGCCGGCGATCCAGGCCCGTCATCATGCGGTTGATGCCGGCCATGATGTGTTCAAGAAAGTCTTCCTCCGTCAGGCGGGCGACAGGAGTGGCGATCTCTTCTTCTGAAACGGTGCGGCCCTTGATGTCATAGAGGCCGATATAGGTCTCAGAGGTGCCGACAGCGATGCCGCCGAGCACCCAGTTATTATCCGCGGCCTCGAGGGGAACGGTAGGGCGGCCCCGGCCCTGGGATTGGGTGAGGTCGGTGCGCTCTTGGATGAGTCCTGCGTTGAGGAGCGCGGTGGTAGCGCGGGTAATGGTGGGCTGGGAGAGCCCGGTGGCTTCTACCAGCTCACTACGGGTAATGATCGGGTTCAGGCGCACCAGGTGAAGGCACTTAGCAGCCGGTGTACGGGGGCGCGTGAACACGGGGCCAGGTTTGATCATGAAAGAAAGTATATGTGTCACAGACTGCTTTGTCTAATCTATTCATAGGTGTATGTACCGAATGGTCTAAAGGTGGAGGTCGGCCGAAAATTCCCTATGCTGGGGCGCATGAAATCAGTAGCGGTTTATTGTGGTTCCGCCGTGGGCAATTCGCCCGCCTATAGCGCAGCGGCACAACACTTGGGCGGCGAGCTTGCCCGTCGCGGGCTGAACTTGGTCTATGGCGGCGGAAATATTGGCCTCATGCGCGAGGTTGCCAATTCCTGCCTGCAGGCTGGTGGCACCGTCACTGGCGTCATGCCGCAATCCCTGGTGGATTTAGAGATCTCCCACCCAGGCTTGACCCGCCTCGAGGTCGTGGATTCTATGGCCGAGCGGAAAACCCGGATGGAGCAGCTGGCGGATGCCTTTATCTGTTTGCCCGGCGGCGTGGGCACGTTGGAGGAAGTGACAGAGGTACTGACCCAACAACAGCTGGGCAGCATTCGTGGGCCCGTTGGCTTGGTTGACGTGGAAGGTTTTTGGCAGCCCTTTTATGACATGTATGCCGCCATGGCTGAGGCGGGCTTCATCCTGCCTCGCTTTGTAAAAGCACTGGTCATAGAGGAAAATCCCGCGGCCGTGCTGGATGGTTTTGCCCAGTGGCACTACCCGGGCACGAAGTGGAACAACGATTAGCTAACAAGTTTGCAACATTTGGGTGGGGCTGGGTGGCCTATCAACAAGATAAAGGGTTAGACTTCCCTCTTATGAGTTCTGAGCAGACCGCTAAGCGCCAGCCCTCTCTACTGGACGCTTCGTGCGATAACTTCGTTCACGACCTAGCCGAGCTATCCCCAACAGATGCAACCGCGTGGGGCATTGACGGTTTTGAAGGCGAATTGCAGGATTTTTCCCCCGACTATTTTGAGGCTGTTGCTGATCGCACCCGCGACATGGTTGCGGATCTAGATGCCTTGGATGACACTACCGATGAATCCGATGATGAGGATGACTTCGATGACGTGGATTACGTCACCGCAGCCGTCTTGCGGGATCGGCTCTGTTTAGATCTGGATTTGCACCATCACGGCGAGGATATTCGCAGCCTTAATAATATTGCCTCGCCCGTCCAGACCATCCGGGACTCGCTGTTGCTTATGCCGCAGGATACCGAGGAGGATCGCGAGGCCATTCGCTCCCGCCTGTCCAAGGTCAAGAGCTCCCTGGATGGCTACCGCGAGTCCCTGAAGGAAGCGGCCTCCCACGGCATGGTGGCACCGCACCGTCAGATCTCTGAGGTCATTGTGCAGTGCGAGCGGCTTGCCGATGCCGACTCTATGCTCGAGGGCCTAGGCCTCGACCCCGACTCTGCCGAGGTGAAGAAGGCCAAGGAGGCCTTTGGCGAGTTCTCGGATTGGCTGTCTAATGACCTGCAGCCGCAGTCCTCCAATAAGGACGCTGTGGGTCGCGAGCGCTACGAGCGTTTCTCCAAGCTGTTCCTCGGCGATTCCGTGGACTTGGATGAGGCCTATGAATGGGGCCTTGACCAGGTGCGCTACCTGCGCGGGGAGCAGGAAAAGATTGCGCACGATCTTTATGGCTCGGAGTGCTCGGTGCGCTCTGCCATGCGCAAGCTTAACCACGAGGAGCGCTATACCCTGCGCGGTACTGATGCCCTGGTGGAGTGGATGCAGAGCAAGGCCGATGCGGTCATCGCCGAGCTCAACGGCAAGGAATTCGACATTCCGGAAGAAGTAGAAGAGATCGAGTGCCGTATCGACCCAGCGGGCACCGGTGGCATCTTCTACACCCCGCCCAGCGATGACTTTTCGCGCCCGGGCCGCATGTGGTGGTCCGTGCCGGAGAGCCGAGATACCTTCCACACCTGGCAGGAGCTGACCACCGTGCACCATGAGGGTGTGCCGGGCCACCACCTGCAGCTGGGTTCTGCCCTGGTACAAGAGGATTTGAACCTGTGGCGCCGCGCGGTGACCTGGAACTCCGGCCACGGCGAGGGCTGGGCCTTGTACGCTGAGCAGCTCATGGCCGAGCTGGGCTACATGGATGATCCTGGCGTGCGGATGGGGCTGCTCGATGCCCAGCGCCTGCGCGCGGCCCGCGTCGTGGTGGATATCGGATTGCACCTGGGCAAGAAGCTGCCGGACTGCACCGTATCCGGCGTATGGGATAAGGCCCACGTGAAGACCTACATGCGCGAAAACACCGCCATGGATGATGCGAACCTCAACTTTGAGGTCAACCGCTACCTGGGTTGGCCGGGCCAGGCGCCGTCCTATGCCTTGGGCCAGCGCCTGTGGCAAGAAACCCGCGCCGCCGCCGAGGAGCAGGGCATGAGCGCCCGCGATTTCCACTCCGAGGCCTTGGCTCTTGGCTCGGTGCCGATGTCGGTGCTGCGCGAGGCCGTGCTCAATAACTAAGCGCGCAGGCTAGCCGCGCACGCTAGCGCCGTGTGGAAAACTTGCTGACGGCCCTGATGAGCTGCGGCAAGTATCCCGCAATGACCAGCACGGCGATGAGGCGGGTAAGCTGCACCGCAATCACCACGGGGCCAGCCCCGCCTTCTGCGGAGAGCGCGAGCACGGTCTCTAGCGCGCCGGGGCTGGTGGCCAGGTAGGCCTCGAAGTAGCTGATATTGAGCCAGTGCATCAGCGGCCACGCCGTGGCCGCACAGAGGCCGAGGACCGCCGCGATAGAAAGAATCGTCGCCGGAAGCTGCTTGGCAAAGGCCTTGAGCGAGGGGAGAGAAAGACCGCCGCCGCAGACCCATCCGATGGATAAAAAGGCAATAACCTTAAAGGCATAAATCGGCTCCAGCGTATGCCCCTCCGGCAGGAAGAACGAGGCCAGCACCGTCAAGATCAGCGGGCCGAGCACGGCCGCTGCGGGCAGGTGCAGGAATTTGCCAAGGCTTTCACCGACCAGCGCGATAACGAGCACCAACGCGATGATCCACCAGGTGGTTTCCGCCTCCAGCCTTAAGTCACCGCCCCTTCCGGCTGGCGTATCGAGGAAGGTCACGACGGCGGGAAGGGATACGGAAACGATCAATAACCGCAGGTATTGGGTGAGCGCGACGTAGCGGTAGTCGGCACCGAGTTCATCGGCAAGCGCGGGCATGAGCGAGGCACCGCCGGGAAGCATGGACAGGATGCCGGTTTCGGAGGAGACGTCCCGTGGCCGCTGGCGGTGCAGCATGACGCCGCAGAAGATTCCCAGCGCGATGGTGACAAAGGACATGGTTATGGCCGCCGGCAGGTATCCCACCAATTGGCCGAAGGAAACTACCGTCAGCGGCAGCGCGGCCATGATGCCGATGAATCCGCGCGATAGCCCATAAAATTTGCGGTTGACCTTGAGGTCTTCCCCGGTGATAAGGGCCATGGCGCCAGAGGCGATGATCGCGGCCAAAATCCACGCGGCCGGCACGTGCCACATGCTAAAAAGCCAGCCCAAGAGGACGGAGACGGGCACGACGATGCCCCACCGCAAGATGGTGTGGGTGTCTACGCTTATTCCCCAGTGCCGCTGTGCCACGTATTCTCCCATCTTCTGCTCGTCTCCGATCGAGTCTAGACCTCCCCGCCGCGGGGTTTATGATCTCGTCATGGATATCGACGTGGCGCAGTGGGCGGTGCTCCTTGTGGGAGCGGCGGGGGCAGGCTGGATCGACGCGGTCATCGGCGGGGGAGGCCTCGTGCTTATTCCGCTATTGCTTGCCGTGGTTCCGGGGCTCGCGCCGGCAACGGCGCTGGCCACCAATAAACTTGCGGCGGTATCCGGCACGGCATCGGCCGCCGTGACCTTGGTACGCAAGGTGCGCCCGCCCGCAGGGGAGCTAGTTCGCTACGCCCTCATCGCGCTCGTGTGCGCCGGGCTGGGCGCGAGTGTGGCGGCGAATCTTAATAGTGACATCATGCGCCCGCTCATTATCGTGCTGTTAGTGGTGGTGGGCGTCTTCGTGACCTTTAAGCCGAGCTTCGGCACCACCGAGTCACCCGGTATCCGTGGCGGATGGCGCACCTGGGCGGGGCTTGCGGCGGTCGCGGCCATCTCCTTTTATGACGGCATCTTTGGCCCGGGTACCGGCATGTTCCTGATTATGGCCTTTACCTTCATCTTCTCCCAGAACTTCTTAAAATCCGCGGCGATGGCCAAGGTGGTCAATACCGCCACGAACCTCGGTGCGCTGGTGACCTTCATCCTTGGCGGCCACGTGTGGTGGACCCTTGGTATCGCGTTGGCCGCCGCCAATATCCTCGGCGCCCAGGTGGGCGCGCGGACGGTGCTGAGCGGCGGAACGAAGTTTATCCGCTACGCCCTGCTTACCTTGGTCGTGGTCATGAGCTGCTATCTATCCTGGCAGCAGTGGGGTTAGGCTACATCCGCTTCTTGGTCCGCGCGGTGGCAATGGCATTCCATGGATCCTCGGGCCACGGGTGCTTGGGGTAGCGCCCGCGCATATCGGCGCGCACCCCGGCGTAGGGGCCGGACCAGAAGCTAGCAAGATCATCGGTTACCGCTAGCGGGCGGCCGGCGGGGGAGAGCAAGTGAAATTGCACGCGGTTGCCGCAGTGCTCCGGGGATTCGGCCAGGCCGAAGCACTCCTGCAACTTGATGTGGACCACGGGGCGCTCGCCCGACCAATCGATTTTGGCATCGCGGCCGGAGGGCACTGGGAGGCGCTGAGGTGCGAGCTCGTCTAAGCGGGTGGCTTCGGGCCAGGGAAGCAGGCGCTGCAGGGCGGGGTACATGTCTATCTTGGCGGTGGGGGTTCCCGCGGCAATCTGGTGCAGCTCGGGCCCAAGCCACTCGGCGGGATCGGCGGCATCGACTTCCGGCCAGGGGTCGCCGTAGTGCGCGTGCAGGTGGCGGAGCCTATCTTTTAGGCTCTGGGCCTTCTCGCTGAAGGTAAATAGGCCGAGGCCTTCTTCGCGGATGCCGGCGGCAAGGGCCTGCGCGGCGGCATCGCCGGTGACCTTGACCGGGGTTTCGGACAGCACAATCGCCCCGGCCGCCCGGACTTTGACCCCGCGCACGCGGCCCCCACGCAGGAAGGCGCGGGTTTCTTCTGTGACGCCGATGGCATCCAGCGCGGCAGACTCTTCGATGCGCGCGGCGGTGCGGATGATGGGGTTTCCGGCATTGGAGAGGGTGACCTCCGCGATGGCGAGCCACGGCGAGCCGGCCAGCCCGGAGTTATCCAGCAGCCGGGCGCGAGTGCCGCTGGCCAGCAGGTAATCTTCGCCCACGCGCTTGGCCACCTGCTCGGGATAGGCGGTGGCGACGACCTCGCCAGGGTCAGCGGGTCCGAGATCCTCCACCAGGCGAGACAGGCGCCTGATTTCCTTCTGCGGTGCGGGGCGGCGGGTGAGATCGGTGGTGTTGGTGGGGGCATCGGCAAGCGCGGCGATGGTGGGCGCCGCCTGGCTGCCGTGCCGGATAAGGGCCGCGCCTTGGCGGGGATCGGTGGGCAGCAGGGCGAGTTCCTGCGTCGCGCCAATGCGCTCGAGGGTGGCGCGCGCGGCCGCAAGGGCTTGGGCGGGCGGCGGATCGAGCAGCGGGAAATCCGGGCCCGCGCCCCAGCAATCCAAAAACAGCGCAGCCTGCGTGAGATCCGCGGACAGGATCTCCGGCGTAGTGTGCGGGGAAAAGTGCTGGTAATCGTCCTGGGAATAGCAGCGAATGACCGTACCCGGCGCCTCACGGCCGGCACGGCCCGCGCGCTGGTCCGCGCTCGACTTCGACGTGGAGACCGTCACCAGGCCAGACATGCCGCGCTGTGCATCGCGCCGGGGAACGCGGGCCAGCCCCGCATCCACCACCACGCGCACGCCAGGCACCGTCAGCGAGGATTCCGCGATGGACGTCGCCACCACAATGCGCTGCTCATCGGTATAAAGCGCGGCATCTTGCTCTGCGGTGGTCTGCTTGCCGTGCAGCGGGAAAACATTATGGCCCTGCAGCTCCTCGCACACCAGGTTGACCTCGCGCACGCCGGGCACGAAGACCAGCGTGGATTCGTGTTGGCGGGCCGCCTGCTTGGCGATGCCCCCGTAAAACTCCCGCGACCCCGCCGCGCGCCCCGATTGCGGCGCGTACTGGATATCCAGGGGATAGGTCACCGCCTCTGTGGTGTGGACGGGCGCGTCCATGAGCTGGGAAAAGCGCTGCGCGTCTACCGTTGCGGACATGGCGATGACGCGGAAGTCTTCGCGCAGCTCGGCCAGCTCCAGGCACATGCCGAGCACCAGATCCGTATCCAGCTGGCGCTCGTGGACCTCATCGATGGCCACGGCGGCCACGCCCTCGAGCTCCGGATCTTTGAGTAGGCGGCGCAGCAGTACGCCTGGGGTGACGAATTCGACCTCGCTGCCCGTGCGGGATTCGCCGCGGATGGCGAAGCCGACCTTCTCCGGGGTGCCGCTGAGGGTGCTCAATCGCTGGGCGGCCGCGCGCACGGCGACGCGGCGCGGGGCGGTGACGATGACCTTGCTGCGCCCTGCGGAATGATTGGCTAGCGCCGGTGGCACGAGCGTGGTTTTACCCGTGCCGGGCGGTGCCTGAATGACGACGTTTCCGGTGTGGGGAAGCGAATCGATGGTCTCGGCTACGGGCAGCCCCGCGCCAATGCTGGCGAGATCGAACATTTACTGCGCGGCCCCGAAACCTTCCACGGGGCCGTCCAAATCCTTGCGCTCCCACGAATCCTCATCGCCGTCCAGGGTGCGCACCACGCGGCCGGGCGTGCCCAGGACCAGGGAGTTATCCGGGATATCCTTGGTCACCAACGTGCCGGCACCAATAACGCAGTTTTCACCAATGGTAACCCCCGGCATGACGGTGGCATTGGCCCCAAACCACGTATTGCGCCCCACGGTGATGGGATGGGCGATTTCCCACCCGCCCTCGCGCATCGCGTGATCATTGACGGGGTGGCCCACCGTAATGAACGAGCAATTGGGCCCAATCAACACGCGGTCACCGAATGTGACCTTGGCTTGGGCCAAAATGCTGCTGCCAAAGTTGATGAAGACGCCTTCCCCACAGACGATATTGCAGCCGTATTCCATATTCAGCGGCGCGTGCGCCCCCGGCACGTGCGATTCGTCCGGCAGGATCTCCCGCAAGATTGCCTGCGCCTGCTCCTTATCGGTGTTGTGCAGATCGTTGAACTGCCCAATCAGCCCAAAGGTGCGCTGGTGCTCCTTATCGATGTCCCCCATGCCCGGCAGGTGCCACTGCCCACCGGTCATTCGCTCCCAAGTGCCGTAGCGTTGCAGGTCGTGCAGCTTTTGTTCATCCATGTGAGCCATTGTAGAGGCCTCCACGGCGGTGGCGATTAGAGTGGAGGAATGCTTTTTGATTCGCTGCCGCGGCCGAATGCGTACGTCGCGCCGGGCGTGGGGCACGTGCCGGGGTGGGTGGGCATTGGCAAGCAAAAGGCCCTTGTAGAAGAGACGCGGGAGATTGCTCGCGCGTATGCGCATACGCCGATGGCGATGGTGCAGCCGCGGCTGAAATCGGGTGGGCAGATGAGCGTATTTCAGCTGCATCTTGGCCGGTATTGGCATTATCCCAGCTACCGGTACGTGGACAATATGGAAGGCACGGTGGTGCCGCCGGTACCGGATAGCCTGCGGGAATTGGCCCCGGCGGCGCTGCGACAGGCGGCCCAGATTGCACCGGAGCTGGAACCATGGGTGGATAACTTCGTGCCGGAGATGGCGCTGGTGAATTATTATCCGCCCGGCTCGGCGATGGGCATGCACGTGGATGACTCTGAGGAATCGCCCGCACCCGTGATTTCGCTTTCGATTGGGGATGAGGCCCTCTTCCGCATAGGTCATACCGAAAATCGCACTAAGCCCTGGGACGATGTGACTTTGTGCTCGGGTGATTTGGTGGTCTTTGGCGGGCCGAAGCGCTTTGCCTACCACGGCGTGGTGCGGGTAAACGATGGCACGCTGCCGGAGGGTTGCGGGCTGCAAGAAGGCAGAATCAATATCACCATCAGACAAGTTTCGGCGAGCGCGGTAGGCTAGGGCGGGTTACATAAAGGTTGAAGGAAAGAGGTTTTTCTTATGTCCCGAATTGGCATCATCATCGGCTCTACCCGCGATAAGGCGGCGGGCCAGGCAGTAGGCGAGTGGGTCAATGACCTCGCCCAAGGCCGCGAGAACGGTGTGGAGTACCAGCTGTTGGAGCTCAAGAAGTTCAATGTTCCCATCCTTACCAGCGAGGTTGTTCCGGGTGCGGCGAATAAGCAGTACGATGACGCCAACGTGCAGGAGTGGTCCAAGGCCGTCGATGCCTGCGATGGCTTTGTCTTCGTGACCCCGGAGTACAACCACTCCGTGCCTGGTCCGTTCAAGAATGCCTACGACTCGCTCGGCGCGGAATGGGCGGGCAAGCCGGTGGCCTTCGTGGGCTATGGCTCCGTCGGTGGCGTGCGCGCGGTCGAGGCATGGCGCAATGTCGTGGCTAACTTCTCCATGCCACAGCTGCGCAACCAGCTGGACTTTAATATCTTCACCGACTGGAACGATGGCGAATTCCGTCCCAGCGATGACTCCTACGAGCGCGCAAACTCCCTGCTTGCTGAGCTCGAGGACGCACTTTAAGTAAAAGGCCCTGCACCGCGCAGCGCGCTGCGTAGCATGGGGTGCATGAGTGAAAAGAAAGTAGCAGTAGTAACCGGCGCCTCTTCTGGCATTGGGGAGGCCACCGCGCGTTCTTTGGCCAAGGACGGCTGGCACGTTGTCGTGGGCGCGCGCCGCACAGACCGCCTGCAGCAGCTTGCCTCTGAGATCAGTGGCGAGGCCTATGAGCTGGACGTTACCTCCGATGTTTCCGTCTCCAAGTTCGTCTCCCACCTCGACCGCGTAGACCTTTTGGTCAATAACGCCGGCGGTGCCAAAGGCCTAGAGCCGCTGGTTGATACCTCCATCGATGATTGGCAATGGATGTACGAGACCAACGTGCTCGGCACCGTGCGCATGATTCAGGCACTCATGCCCAAGCTAGAGCGGGTGCCAGATCTGTCCGGGCTAATTATTAATGTCGGTTCCATTGCCGGCTGGACCGTGTATGAAGGCGGTTCCGGCTATAACACCGCGAAGCACGGCGTGCGCGTGATTTCCCGCGCGCTGCGGCTAGAAAATCATGATGTGCGCGTTACCGAGATCGATCCTGGCCGCGTGGCCACGGACTTTTCCTTGGTGCGCTTCAAGGGCGATGAAAAGCGCGCGGCCAAGGTGTATGACGGCCAGCTCAACCTCGTGGCAGAGGATATTGCCGAGGCCATCCGCTGGGTTGCTGCCCAACCGACCCACGTCAACGTGGATACGATGACCATCAAGCCGCGCACGCAAAGCTAAGGCCCCGCGGGGCTCTTAAAAAGAGCATCGGCGGGGCGGGGCCGTAGGCTTTATCGTCCTGCTTGAGCCTTATTGCAGGCCAAACTGATCCCATGCGGCAGGGGCCAGGTTCTGGTACACGTGCTTGTGCTCTTGGTATTCGGCAAGGCCGGTGGGGCCCAGCTCGCGGCCATTACCGGACTGCTTGTAGCCGCCCCATTCCGCCTGCGGCAGGTACGGGTGGAAATCATTGATCCAAATGGTGCCGTGGCGCAGGGCGCGGGCAACGCGCTCGGCGCGGCCGGCATCGGAGGTGTACACCGCGCCAGCCAGGCCATACTCGGTATCGTTTGCGATCTCGATGGCCTCTTCTTCGGAGGTGAAGGTCTCTATGGTCACGGTCGGGCCGAAGGCCTCGTCGTGGACGCAGTCCATTTCGCGGGTAGCGCCATCAATGATCGTGGGCAGGTAGTACACGCCCTGGCCTAGGTCCGTGGTGCCGGTGCCGTGCTGGCCATTGGTGTCTTCGCTGGTGGCGGCGCGGCCGCCGGTGAGGATCTTGGCGCCTTGCTCGCGGGCCTTGTCCACGTAGGCCGCCACCTTCTCGCGGTGCTCAGCGGAGATGAGCGGGCCGGTCTCGGCCTTGTCATCGGTGGGGCCACCGATCTTGATCTTCTCGGCGCGCTCGACCAGTGCGGCAACGAACTTATCGTGCAGGGACTCTTCCACCACGATGCGCGAGCCGGCGGAGCAGACCTGGCCGGAGTGGAAGAAGGCGCCATTGAGCGCATTATCCACGGCGACGTCGAAGTTGGCATCAGCAAAGATAACATTCGGGTTCTTGCCGCCGAGCTCTAGCGCCGTGCGCTTGACGGTTTCGGCCGCGTTCTTTGCAATCAGCTTGCCGGTAACGAGGCCGCCGGTGAAGGAGACCATGTCCACGTCGGGGTGCTGGGAGAGCGGATTGCCGCAGTCAGCGCCGGCGCCGGTGATGAGATTGCCCACGCCATCTGGCAGGCCGCATTCCTTCAGCGCAGCCATGATCAGCATGGCGGTGTGCGGGGTCAGCTCCGCCTGCTTGAGCACGAAGGTATTGCCGGCAGCAAGGGCCGGGCCTACCTTCCAGGACACCTGCAGCAGCGGGTAATTCCACGGGGTAATCAGGCCGCAGACGCCCACCGGCTCGGCGTCGATGCGCGAGCGCAGGTTGGGATCTTGCGGGTCGACCACGCGGCCGGCTTGGTGCTGGGCCAGGGTGCCGAAGTACTCGAAAGCATTGGCAATATCGTCCATATCGCCCAGGGATTCCTCGTAGCGCTTGCCGGTATCCGCGGATTCGGCTTGAGCGAAAAGTTCCTTGTGCTCACGGATGAAATCCGCCAGGCGGATGACGATCTTGCCGCGCTCGGCGGACGGCGTTGCGGCCCACTCGCCCTTATCGAATGTTTCACGTGCAACCTCGATGGCGCGCAGGGTATCTGCCTCGGATGCCTCGGAGACGACGCCGACGGTGGAGCCATCGGCAGGGCAGACAATGGTGCGGGTCTCGCCATCCTGGGCGGCCTCCCACTGGCCGTTGATGAAGAGCGACTTCGGGGCATCACCGGAGTGCACGCCCTGGAGCAATTCGGTGGTGGTGGGATCGAACAAGGTGTTCTGGGGGCTCAAAGTGCAAGCAACCTTTCTCTAATTGAGGCGGTATCGCCCGCCAGTTTAACTATCTTCGCGCCAGGTGCGTTCCGGCTCGGCGCCATCGGAGACATCGGAATCGCCCGGCTGGCTTTGCTGCATGTAGAGGAAAGCCAGGTGGCGCTCGTACAGGTCCAGCACGTTATTGATGATCTGGTTTTCGGAGTAGCCGTAAACGTCATAGCCCAGCGAACCGGTCATGTCGTAGACCTCGAGGCGGTAGTACTCGCCGTCGCCCTCGCAGAAGTCTGGTCGCTCCGCGGAAACCGGGAAGAGCTGGTAGCGGAATTGGCGCTCGTTGTGCAGCCGGACTTCGAGATCGAGCTGGGGCAATTCGGCATCGGGAAGCTCACTGGTGAGCAAGATAGCGTCATAGCCGCGGGTGCGCATTTGCGTGGCCACCTGCTCGAGGGCGTAGGTGGCGGTTCCCCGCAGGTAGTCATCCATGTCCTGTTTGGTGGGGAAGGAATTGGCGCGGTCCAGGCGGTTCTTCCACAGGTTGGAATCGCTCGGCTCGCGCTCGGTGCGGCTGCTGATGGCGCCGTGCAACGCGGTTTTCCGGGCCTCACGCTGGAGGATTTCCAGGCGCAGCGACTTCCAGAGCGAGAACATGATGAGGTAGACCACGAACGCGAAGGGCAGGCCCATGACCACGGTTGCAGACTGCACGGTGGCAATGCCATCGAGCTGTAGCAACGCCAGGGTGAGCGCGCCGACGGTGATGGACCAGAAAATGCGCAGCCACCGGGCGCCATCTTGCCGGTTATCCGTGATGCGGGAAGTGAAGTTCGACATGACCAGCGCACCGGAGTCGGCCGAGGTGATATACAGCAGCAGGCCGATGAAGGTGGTCAGGAAGATGACGATGGCGGAGCCGGGGAATTCCTGGAGCATGTCATAGAAACCCTGCTCAGGAACGTTGATGGCGTTTTCCGCAAATTCCGGATAGTCGCCGGAGCGCACCATGTCCAGGGCGGTATTGCCAAAGAAGGACATCCACATCAGGATGAACAGGAAGGGGAAGGTCAGCGTGCCCAGGATGAACTGGCGCAGCGTGCGGCCGCGGGAAATGCGGGCCAGGAATAGGCCGACGAAGGTTGCCCAGGCAATCCACCAGGCCCAGAAGAAGAGGGTCCAGGACTGCATCCAGGTATCCACGCTGGCCTGGTCTTCAGCAAAGGCGAAAGTTTCCAGCGTCCAGGAGGGGAACTTGGAGACGTAATCACCGATATTGGTGACGATGGCGTCGAAGAGGTAGGCGGTCTTGCCAAAGACCACGACGTAGATCATCAGCGCGATGGCCAGGTAGACATTGAGCTCAGAGAGGAAGCGAATGCCTTTATCCACACCGGATACGGCAGACAACGTCGCAATGGCGACCGCGATAATGATGAGCCCTGATTGCAGCCCCAGCCCCTGCTCGATGCCGAAGATGAGGTGGAAACCGTAGGACAGCTGCACCACGCCGATGCCCAGGGATGCGGTAACGCCAAAGACGGTGCCCAGCATGGCGGCAATGTCCACCGCCGAACCAATGGGCCCATGCACGCGCTTGCCGATGAGCGGGTACAGCGCCGAGCGAATAGCCAACGGCATATTCAGGCGGTAGGCGAAGTAACCAAAGGCCATGCCCATCAGCGCATAGAGTGCCCAGCCGGTAAGCCCGTAGTGGAACATGGCATAGACCACGGCCTCTTTGGCGGCCTCCATGGTTTCACCATCGCCCACCGGCGGATCCATGTACATCGTGACCGGCTCGGCCACCGCGAAGAACATGAGGTCCACGCCGATGCCGGCGGCAAAGAGCATGGATACCCACGAGAAGGTATTGAATTTGGGCCGGGAGTGGTCCGGGCCCATGCGGATGCTGCCGGTATTGGAAAAGGCGATGTAGAGGACGAAGACCACGGCGATGGTGGCGGTCAGGACGTAGAACCATCCCAGGTTCGTGCCGATCCATCCGGTGACGCTGGCGAGGGTATTCGCCGCGGATTCTTGCCCGAAGCCCGCATACAGGGCCATGGCGATAATCAGCACACCGGAAATGATAAAGACCGGCCAATTGGGTTTGGGCGCAGCCACCTCGTCTGCGCCGACATCATCGCCGGTTTCGGCCTTATAGCTGCCGACGATGGCGCGTACTTGGTTGCGCGGTTTATGACCCTTGTCCCCAGCCGGGTGCGTCTCCCCAGGGGAGTGAGCGAGAGAGGTGTCGGAATCCCCTGTACGGGACTCTTCATGGTCGTGCGGACCACGGTTAGCCATCTACTTCTCCTAGTCTTGATCGATTAAGTGCCGAATCTTTCGCAAGAGTGCCCCACAGTCCCCGAAAAGAGGGGTGAGAGATAGGTTGGTGGCATAAATCATATGCGAGCAATCTATGCGTAAAGACCCCGGATTTCATCTACTCAGATGCATACCCGAACACCGTAAATATACATTAATCTGGGAAAACGTCCATCAGATATGTATTCTGGGGTGGCCATTGTGCATAAGTGAAAGCGGAAAAGCTCAGATTTTTTGCGCACCATACAATGGATCTGCCGTAAATACGGTGAGAACTACGCGTGAGATGGCTCACAGAAGGAAGGGGATTTATGGGTATTGTGGACAAGTTGACTAAGAAGCGCTCGACAAAAAAGGCCACGGATGAAGTCAGCGATGTGGTCGTCGTCGGCGGTGGCTCTGCCGGTTCCGTCATCGCGGCTCGTCTGACCGAGGACAAAGACACCCGCGTGCTCGTTCTTGAGGCCGGCCGTCCGGATTCCCTGTGGGACCTTTTCATCCACATGCCTTCCGGTTTCTCTTTCCCCATCGGGGCAAAGAACTATGACTGGATGTATGAATCCGATCCGGAACCGGAGATGAATGGGCGCCGCATCTACCACGCGCGCGGCAAGGTGCTTGGCGGTTCCTCTTCCATCAACGGCATGATCTATCAGCGCGGCAACCCCATGGACTACGAAAAGTGGGGCCAGAACCCAGGCATGGATAACTGGGATTTTGCCCACTGCTTGCCGTATTTCAACCGCATGGAAACCACCGCTGCTGCGGATGAGGATGACCCGCGTCGCGGGCACGATGGTCCGCTCTACCTGTCCCGCGGTCCGGCTACCTCGCAGCTTTTCCAGGCGCTATTCAAGTCGGTACAAGAAGCAGGCTATAACCTGACCAATGACGTCAACGGTTACCGCCAGGAAGGTTTTGCCCCCTTCGATCGCAATATCAAGCACGGCAAGCGTTGGTCTGCTGCCCGCGCCTACCTGTACCCCAACCAGGACCGCGACAACCTTGAGGTGCGTACCCGCGCATTTACCACCAAGATCCTCTTTGAAGGCACCAAGGCAGTGGGCGTGGAATACGAGTGGCAGGGTGGCACCCACCGCGTCTTCGCAGACAAGATCGTCTTGTCCGCCGGTGCCATCAATACCCCACAACTGCTAGAGGTCTCTGGCGTGGGTGACCGCGAGATCTTGGAAAAGCACGGCATCGACGTGGTCAAGCACCTGCCAGGCGTGGGTGAGAACCTGCAGGACCACCTCGAGGTCTACATCCAGTACGAGACCACCAAGTCCACCGCTTCCTCCCAGCCTTACCTGGATAAGTGGCGTTGGCCGTTTATGGGCCTGCAGTGGTTGCTGACGAAGAAGGGCCCAGTGGCTACCTCGCACTTTGAGGGCGGCGGTTTCGTGCGCTCCAACGAGGATGAGGCCTACCCGAACTTGATGTTCCACTTCCTGCCCATGGCGGTGCGCTATGACGGCCAAAAGGCCGACGTTAAGCACGGCTTCCAGTGGCACGTTGGCCCGATGTTCTCCGATACTAAGGGTCACGTGCACATCAAGAGCTCCGATATCCGGCAAAAGCCCTCCATCCTCTTTAATTATCTGCGCACCGAGCAGGACCGCCGCGAATGGGTAGAAGCCGTCCGCGTCGCCCGCTCCTTGCTGGATACCAAGGCAATGGAGGAAGTTGGCGCCCGCGAGTTCAGCCCGGGCCCAGAGGTCCAGAGCGATGAGGAAATCTTGGAGTGGGTCCGCAATGACGGCGAGACCGCACTGCACCCATCCTGCACCGCCAAGATGGGCGATGAGTCCGATCCCATGGCCGTGGTGAACCCAGAGACCATGGGCGTTTGGGGCATCGATGGCCTGTATATCGCCGATGCTTCCGTATTCCCCTCGGTTCCCAACGGCAATATCTACTCCCCGACTATGATGGTGGGCGAAAAGGCTGCGGACCTTATTGCCGGCCGCACGCCGCTCGAGCCTAACTACACTCCGTGGTATAAGGCTCACGAAGATATGCCGCTCTACGCCGAAGGCGAGGCAATCCGTGACCACAAGGAGGCACCGAAGGGTGCTTACTAATGCCCGCTTAATTTAAGGAGCTTAAAGCCGTGACCATTTCTTCTCTTCTTACCTTGATGGGGATTTGGCTCGCGGCTTTGGTGTCTCCGGGCCCGGATATCGTTCAGGTCATCCGCGTGGCCCCGCGTTCCACGCGCGCCGGGCTATTGTGCGCGGTGGGGGTATTTAGCGGAACGGTCTTTTGGATTGTCGCCTCCCTGGCCGGTTTATCGGCGCTAATTACGGCGCGGCCGGGCGTGCTGAGCATTTTGCAATTGCTCGGTGGGCTTTTCTTGCTGTACATGGGCGTATCGTCCCTGCGCAGCGGGTTAGCCGCGCGGCGCGCGCCCGCCCACGAGGTGGACACGAAAGACTACGCGGATCAGGCGCGGGCGGCTGGCGATGCCGATGTCGAAGACATGACCAACTGGCGGGCCTTCAAGCTGGGGTTAGTGACTAACCTGTCGAACCCCAAGGCTTTGGTGTTTTTCGGTGCGGTATTCGCTCAATTCATCCGCCCAGATATGTCCGTGGGGTGGACTATCGCGGTGGCGTTAATCCTCGCGGTCATGTCCTTCGTGTGGTTTTCCGCCTTTGCGCTGCTCGTGCGCGCGGCCGCGCGGTGGACGGCGCGGTATTCCGCCGGCATCGATATTGTCTCAGGCCTCGTCTTTGGCCTGCTCGGTGTGGTGATGGCCGGGGAGGGCGCCACCGCGCTGCTGAAGTCACAGTAGTTACCTGTTTCGCTGCAGGTGAGACACTTCCTACAGTTGTACGCGTTAGTAAAAATGCATACGAATGTGGAGGTGTTAGGTGGCTATAGGCGCCCTTGTGACCCTGATGGGTATATGGTTCGCGGCCATGGCTTCGCCGGGGCCAGATGTGGTTCAGATTATCCGCCTGGGTGCGCGTTCCACCCGCGCGGCAGTGTGGGTGGCCATTGGCAGCACGACGGGCCTTGCCCTGTGGACCATCGCTTCGCTCGCCGGGCTTTCGGCATTGATCTCTACGCATGAGGGCATCTTGGTGCTCCTGCAGGTCCTCGGCGGCAGCTATCTGCTGTGGATGGCCTATAGCGCGATTTCCTCCGGCCTGCGCGAACGGCGCGCGCCCGCCACCGTCGTGGGCACGGAGAAGCAGGCACCACAACCGCGCGGGTTTACCCCGGACGGCATTATCAAGGCGAAGACGGCCTACCGCATGGGATTAATCTGTGACCTTTCAAACCCCAAGGTGGTCATCTTTTTCGGCGCCATCTTTGCCAATTTCATTGACCCAGGCATGGGTGTCGGCGGAAACGTCGTCGTCGCCGCGGTACTGGTGCTGGAAAGCCTGGTGCTCTTCGTCGGCGTCGGCTTGAGCACGCGCGCGGTATCGAAGTGGATGGCCAAGAACTCGGCGTGGGTGGACATTGTCAGTGGCATCGTCTTCCTGCTCCTCGGCGTGGTTATCCTCTTTGAAGGCATCCGCGGGCTTATTGCGATGTAGCCTGAAGTTATGATTTTTACTACCACAAATACCGTCGACGGGTATGAAATCACCAAGTACCTGCGCATCATCGCTGGTGAGACCGTTACCGGTATCAATATGCTGAAAGACTTCGGGGCATCGATCCGCAATATCACCGGCGGCCGCGCCTCTGGCTATGAAAGCGAAGCCATCAAAGCCCGCGAGGCGGCGCTGGATGAATTGTGGCGCCGCGGCCAGGAATTGGGCGCTGATGGTGTGGTGGGCATCGCCTTCGACTATTCCCCAATGGGCACCAATAATGACATGCTGTTGGTCACCGCCACGGGCACGGCGGTCTCGCTGCGCGCGCGTGACTAAGCCCCTGCACCCCCACCCATAGCCGCGCGGGAACGGGCTCTGGGTAAGCTGGGCGGCATGCTTGAGGTTGCAATTTCTGGCGAGTCCATCAAATTGGGCCAGTTTATTAAACTGGCCAGCTTGGTCGGCACCGGTGGTGAAGCCAAGGAACTTATCGCAGAAGGCGCCGTGACGGTCAACGGTGAAGCCGAAACCCGCCGCGGCGCCACGCTGCAGATTGGCGATGAGGTGTGCATCGAAGGCACCTGCGCGCGCGTGGGTGAGCCTGACGATGATGATGACTATTTTGATGAAGCCACCGCAGACGATGACTTTGATCCGGAAAAGTGGAGGAATCTATAAATGCCCGCATTTGAAGCCGAAGTAGGTATGCCCTACTGGATCGATCTGACCACCTCGGATCCGCGCAAGTCCGCCCACTTTTATGAGCAGGTCTTGGGCTGGGAAATCTCGGCCGAGTCCCAGAAGGAAAACCCCTACCAGATGGCGCGCCTGCAGGGCCTGCCTATTGCTGGGCTCATCCCGCAGCCGGATGAGGCGCTCATGCCGGATACGTGGGTGACCTATTTCCTCTCCAAGGACATCGACGGCGATTGCCAGCGCACGGAGAACCTCGGCGGGCGCATCTTGGCCGAGCCCCAGCCCGTGGAACTGGGCCACATGGCTTTGCTTGCCGATGCCGCCGGTGGCATGTTCGGCCTCATCCAGCCCTCCGGCCCGGAGCACTTCGTTGCCGGTGGCGAACCCGGCACCCCGGTATGGCACGAACTGACCGCCACGACGCGATTCCAGCAGGCCATGGACTTTTATGGCGAGCTATTCAACTGGGAGATTCGCGCCATGGAGTCCGAGGACGAGAATTTCATTTACGCCACCGCGGAAGAAGACGGCGCCCCGTTTGCAGGCTTGTGGAATGCCGAAGGCCAGTTCCCACCCCAGGTGCCAAGCTTCTGGCAGACCTACCTAGGGGTGCGCGATATCGATGCCGCCGCCAAGAAAGCGGTAGAGCTCGGCGGTGAAATCATCCGTGAACCGTGGGATTCCCCCTTTGGCCGCATGTGCTTGCTCG
The DNA here is from genome assembly GCF_040225455.1 of Corynebacterium sp. KPL2838. Lineage (NCBI taxonomy): Bacteria > Bacillati > Actinomycetota > Actinomycetes > Mycobacteriales > Corynebacteriaceae > Corynebacterium > Corynebacterium sp. KPL2838. The sequence continues at coordinate 52,129 of NZ_JBEHFT010000005.1, forward strand.
CGGATTCCACCGGGGCCACCATCACCCTGACTGAGGTAGAAGACGCGCCCGAGGATGAACCCACCGAATCTGATGACGTGCTCAACCCCACCAGGGACTAAGCGCGGGGGGAAGAGGCGTTTATGTCAGGCTCCTCCGATTTGGCACAGCGCGTGCTAGCCATAGTGGCCATTATCCCGCCCGGCAATGTGTCCTCCTACGGGGAGGTGGCAAAACTCGCCGGATGCGGGGCCCGCAACGTCGGCACCGTCATGAATAGGCACGGTGGTAACGCAGCTTGGTGGCGCGTGGTCCGCGCCAATGGTGCCTCCCACGATCCCGTTCGCGCGGAAGAATACTGGGACCGCGAGGGCATCGAGCATTCTAACGGGCGCGTCGCCATGCATAAGCACGGCATGGACGCGCGGGACCTAGAAGTATTGCTGCAATAGATAGTACAATAAGGGAACTTTTTGCACTTATAGCCTGCGACGATGTAGAACCCCAGCTACGCTATATGCGTTATGAAAAAATTAGCTATTGGTTCTCTCGTTACCGCACTTTCATTCGTGACCATTCCCGCTGCCCAAGCGGTCAGCCTTGATCCCCATTCCGTGCCTGATCGTACGCAAATCACCGTTAGGCACGATTCCGGCGCCACCGTTTCTACCGCCAATAGCCACGAGTCCCGTCCGGCGCTGTCCTTGAGCAAGCTCTATCTGGGATATTGGGTGCTCAAGTATGGTTCTGCCGCCGATAAGGACCAAGTGGAAAATATGATTCGCTACAGCGACGATAACGTGGCCAGCGACCTGGACCGCCGCTACCCGCAGGCCATTCCCAGCATCATCCAGGAATTCGGGCTGAGCGAGACTCACTACACCGGCTACTGGGGAACCACGAAGACCTCGAGCGAAGATGTCGCGCGGTTTACTGCCGAGATCCAGAACGATCCCATCGCGGCGCCCATTTTCGCGGGAATGGCTACCGCCGCTCCCGTGGCTGCGGATGGATACCGCCAGGATTTCGGCACCGATCACATTCCCGGAGTATGGGGCACCAAATTCGGCTGGTCTGATGATCGCACCATCCACGCCTCCGTATCTACTGGGCATGGGTTTACCGTAGCCGCCAACACGTACGGCGATGCGCAGACCCATACCGCGGATGTCACGCGCGGTGTCAACAATGCCCCAGTCGGCGGATCCAGTGAGGCCATCGGCGAGCGCATTGAAAACGACCTCAACCTGCAAGGACCTGCGCAGCAGGCGCTTCGCGATGCCACCCGCACCGCGGCCGACCTTGAGCGCCAAGCGTGCGCAAACGTTAATCAAGCCCTAGCACAGGTAAGCCAGGTGCGGGTGTGCCAATAAGCGCCGAGGGACTGGTTTTTAGATCAGGTTCCAGACGGTCACGGCCATGATGACAAGGCCCATGCCGAAGACGAAGTAATTCCAGATATCGTTTTTGAACTGGGAATAGTCATCGACCTTTTTAAACATGTAGACCGGCACCAGATAGACCAAGAATGCCACAAAGATGCCGCCAACCACCGAAATCATGTCCATGATGGAGGGGTTGAGGACGGCGACGAGGGTCGTTGCCACGAATACGATGACATAGATGGTGTTGAGCAGTGCGCGGCGCGAGAGCTTATTGGCCATGCGGGGCACGGCAATGCGCAGTAGATATTCTGTACCTTCCTCGGAACCAAGCATGTGTCCAAAGTAGGAAGAAATGATTGCACACATGGTAATAAGCGGTGCCATATAACCAATGAATGGCGTGCCCGTGACGTTGGCGAAATAAGACAGCACCGGGATGTTTTGATCGACCGCCTCCTTCATTCCGTCCGCGCCAAGTGCGAGAACGCAGGACCAGACGAAGAACATGGTAAATACCACGAGCATTGCAGCGGTATAGAGCTCTACGCGGGAGACGAACTTCTCCGTCTTCTTGCCGTAGGCCGGCTGCACGTCGACGGAGAACTGCGATAGCGCGGCCATGTGGGAAAAGGAAAAGACCAGCACCGGCAGGATAAGCAGGATGCCTTTAAGGATTCCCCAGAGGCCGCCTTCGTATTCAACGTTGAGGAAGCTTTCGAAATCCCACTTGGGGATCAAATAAATGGAGGTTGCCGCCAGGGCGACGATGAGCGGGTAGACCAGCATCTGGGCCAGCCACAGCATGGGGCGGCGGCCGATGGCAAAAAGGCCCGTCATAACGCCCACGCAGGCAATGGACAATATCCACCGATTGATGCTCGGCCCGCCGAGCTGGTTGACGATGAAGCTATCGACCACATTGGTAATGCTCATGCCGTAAATGAGCACCGTCGGCACGATGGCTAGCCAATACAAGACGGCGATGAAAAGGCCACTATTGCGGCCAAGGTAGTAGCGCACCAGCTCCAGGACATCTTTACCGTGTTGTTCTTGTGGCGCGCCGCTGACTATGCGGGCGTAGGTCCGGTGGGAAAAATACACCAACGGGAAGATGAATACGGTCGCAAAGACGAGCGGCCAAAATCCGAAGGCGCCGGCATTAAGCGGCAAGAAGAGGATGCCGGCACCAACACCGGTGCCAAAAAGCGCGATGACCCAAGACAGGGTGGAGCCCACCGCCTTTTGCCGGTTGACTTCCTCTGCGGAATTTGTCGGAGCTGCCCCCTCGGTACTTTCCGTGCTGTCATCCGTGCGGGACTCGTGGGTTGGGGCATTCATGAAGGTCCTCAGTCCTTAAAATGGAGGATTAGTGGCAAAAGCGCCTTGTAGAAAGTGTAGCGAAGCCCACTGCCAACATGTGCCTTAAACCACATATTTATGCGACTGGGGTGGGTTCCAGAAGGCTTAGGCGTCCAAAGCAACCGCGTTTCACCGAAAATCGGGAGAAATTTTTGCGGAATGCGGTTGTTTTGGACAATTTTGGGAGAACAAGCACGCTGGGCATTAGCGCGTGAAGACTAGCGCGTCCTCCGCAGTGCTGTGGCTATAGCTGTCATCGTTGTTGGCGTATTTATTGCCGCGCAGTATGAGCCAGATGCTCAGCGGGTACAAGATGATTGCCACGGAAAGGGCTTGGATGACGGCCGCGGTATCGGAATCGTGCAGGTAATTCCAGCCAAAGTGCAGGAGAAAGGATACCGCGAGGCAGCCGAGAGCCACGCCGATGCGCCACCAGAGCGGCTTGGCCGCAGCGTAGAGAGCCCAGCCGATGCCCCAACCGGCTAGGGCCGTGAGCAAAACGTGCAGGCCAGGGCCAGCGATAAGGCGCAGGCCCCACATCTGTACGAGCCCAACGAAATCGCTATCCGGGTGAGTGGTAGCGCCCATGGAGCCGTAGAGGATGTTTTCATTGGCTTCAAAGCCTAGGCCAACGACGGCACCGACCATCCACCCGTGCCAGGGGCGGTTGAGTTGGCGGAAGGACATCAGGACGAATAAAACACCTGCGGCCTTGGAAATCTCTTCAGGATAGGCACCGCTCCATGACATGAAGGAATCGACCCACCCGGAATTGATGGCGAGCTGCATGACCGGTGTGGAGCTTATAGCCGCCAAGCTAATGGCCATGCCAGAACCCCATAAAAAGGCAAGTGGTGCCCATACGCGCGCCGGGCGCGCCCACATGGGGCTCAGCTGCAATACCGCGATGACAATTGCCACAAGAACCGTTGCGATGAGGATGCTGATAATGCCCATCAGCGGTGAGATCAATAGGGTGATGACCGTCTGGGAGATAAAACCGATAAGTCCCAGGCCGGAGAAAATCCACAACGCGGTGCGAAAAAGTTTAGACATTTATACCAAGGCCTTTCCAGAAAACTCTGCGATATCAGCAGTGACTTCTTCTGGTAGCTCCTCTTGCCCAAAGGCTTTCCAGAGGCGTTCAGTGGTCGTGCGCGTTGCCGCGGAATCCCCGGTGACGGTGACCACCCAGTCCTTATTCTCGTCCGCGCCGGTGCCATTGATGGAGATGGCGGCGGTGGAGGAGGGGGCATCGGCAAGCGCGAGGGCACCGTCTTTTCCTTCATATACCTCGCCCTCTGGAAGACCCGGAGCCATGCCATAGGCTCGGACCATACGGCGCAGGGTGTGCTCGTCGTCGTCAGTATCTTCCACGATGACCGCCTGCACGGAGGCGTCACCGCAGGTCCAGCCAACGCTAGCCAGCGAAGTATAGTCGCGCTCGCAGTACAGATCGGACACGGTAATATCCCAGTCCTGGCTGGGATCAGACAGGGTTACCTGCTCCACATCGGCGTGGTGTGGCGGTAGCACTGCGTGGACGATGGCGGGCAAGGCGAGGACCAACGTCACAAAGGCAAGGACAGCGATAAATAGGACGCGCGGCCGGGCTGGTGGAAAGCGGAATTTTTCCATAGTCCATACCTTAACTGGAAGGTTTGGCCTACAGTGGCAACCATGAAAGATCTTTATCAATTAGTCAACGGACCTTGGGTAGAAAATCACGTTGTCCCAGATGACCGCGGTGTGGATGGCACCTTCCACGCCCTGCGCGATGAAGCAGAAGAACTAGTTCATGACATCGTTAAAGACAACGATGGTCGCCCCGGCAAGCTGTATGCATCCTTCATGGATACCGCGGGCGTCAACAATGCCGGCATGGCCCCGCTGGATGCGGACCTTGACCGCCTGAGTGCGGCCGATCCCACGGAATTGGCGCACCGCTTGGGCGAGCTCGAGCGCGAGGGCGTGGGGGCGCCGGCGACGTTCTGGGTGGAAAAAGACTCGGGCTCGGAAGAGGCCGTTGCCTATATCGTGCAATCCGGGCTGGGTCTGCCGGATGAGGCCTACTACCGCGAAGAAGCGCACGCAGAAACGCTGGCCGCCTACGAAAAGCACGTGGCGGAGATGCTGGGCTTTATCGAGCCCACCCGCCTATTTGGCCTCGGCACCGAGGTAGCCGCCGAGCGCATCGTCGGCTTGGAAAAGGAACTGGCGGCGGGTCACTGGGATGTGGTTTCTACCCGCGATGCGGTAAAGACCAATAACCCGTGCGAATTTTCTGAGCTGCCTTCCATCACCCAAGCCTTGCTCGCTGGTGGAAAGCTGCCGGAGCACCGCGTGGTCAATATGATGCCGTCCTACCTGGAGCACTTGGAAAAGCTCTTTACCGCTGACCGCATGGCCGATTGGCAGCTGTGGGCCACCTGGCACATTCTGCGCTCCCGCGCGGCCCTTTTGCCGGAAGAAGTAGGCGCCAAGAACTTCGAGTTCTATGGCACCCGGCTATCTGGTGCCACCCAGCAGCGCGACCGCTGGAAGCGCGCGGTAGGCCTAGCAGAAAGCCTGGTAGGAGAGGAAATTGGCAAAGAGTTCGTAGACGCGCACTTCCCAGAATCCTCCAAGCGCGAGATGGATGAGCTGGTGGACTACCTCATCGCCGCCTACCGCGAGCGCATTTCCCAGTTGGAGTGGATGACTCCGCAGACCCGCGAGCGCGCCCTAGAAAAGCTTTCCCAGTTCAAGGCCAAGATTGGTTTCCCCGATACCTGGCGTGATTACTCCGGGCTGGAGATTTCTGACCAGGGCGCGGATCTGATTGCCAATGCCCGCGCCGGGTCCGCCTTTTCCCACGACTATGAGCTGGCGAAGATTGGCAAACCCGCCAACCGCGATGAGTGGGTCACCACTCCGCAGACCGTCAATGCTTTCTATAACCCGGTGGTCAATGACATCACCTTCCCGGCCGCCATCCTGCGCCCGCCGTTTTATAACCCTGATGCGGATGCCGCAGAGAACTTCGGCGCCATTGGTTCTGTCATCGGGCACGAAATCGGGCATGGCTTTGATGACCAGGGCTCGCAATTCGATGGCCAGGGCAACCTGAACTCCTGGTGGTCCGATGAAGACCGCGCGGACTTTGAAGCGCTTACGGCAAAGCTGGTGGAGCAATTCGATGGCCAGGTCCCCACGGTGCTGAAGGAGGCTGGCACCGAATCCGCCGGCGTCAACGGCAAATTCACCTTGGGCGAAAACATTGGTGACCTGGGCGGACTGGGCATTTCCGTGGTGGCTTACAAGAACTACTGCGCTGATAAGGGCATTGACCTGCTGGGCCAAGAAGCAGAATTTGTGGTTGACGGCGCCGAGCCGGAATTGGCCGAGCACACCTACAATGGCCTGCAGCGCTTCTTCTTGTCCTGGGCCCGCGTCTGGCGCACGGCCATCCGCCCGGAGATGGCGACCCAGTACCTGGCCATTGACCCGCACTCGCCCGCGGAGTTCCGCTGCAACCTCATCGCCGCGAATATCGCTGAGTTCTACGAGGCCTTCGACGTAGACAAAGACTCCGCAATGTACCTGGCCCCAGAGGACCGGGTGACCATCTGGTAAATCAGTTCTTCCCCGAGCCGGCCTTGTGCGCGTTATGTACACGCGTAGGCTCGGGGATATGACTGATGCACACGATAAAGATCCCCACCGGCCGCTAGAGCCTGGCCAAGAATGGCGCATCGGCGGGCAAGACCGCCAGATGAGCGAAGAAGAGCAGCTAGAGCAGCTAGTTTCTTATATCGACGCCCATTATGAGACGCCGGATTTCCGCCCGCCCTGGGCCGGCGGTGGTTCGCCGGAGGCAGACCAGTATTGCGCACTGCTGCCAGACCGCATCACCCACGCCGCCATGATGGTTTTGGGCACCGGGGTTAATCACGCGCTTCCAGGCACGGCGTTTACAGACGGCATTACCGTAGAATCAGCCGAGGTCGGCACCATTTTCCGTCCGTCCGAGCCCACCGGCCGGTGGGCGGTATCACTGCATTCCGGTGGCTGGTGGCGCGGCGATGGCAAGGCACTGGAAATGCAGTGGCGCCCCGAGGTCGCCGCCGCCGCGCAGCTTTCCGGCACCACGATCATTGACGTGGATTATCCGCTCGCGCCGAAACATACGGTTAAAGACATGGTTACGGCGGTCGACCGCGCCATTGATTACGCCCGCGAGCAGGGCGCCTCCCACGTCACCACGTGGGGATATTCTTCTGGCGGCGCGTTAGCAGCACTCGCGCCTGCCGATGCCCTCTTGCTCACCTTCCCCGACTTCGGCGCCCTGGCCAACCTGCCGGAGGATTACCGCGTGGGCTATGAACTGCCCGCGCAATTCCCCGAGACCTTCGTGCAGACCGCGACCGAGGATGAGATAGCCGATCGCGTCCACATCCCCCAAGCTAAAGAGCGCGATTATGTCTCCACCCACCGCGTGTCCACCCCGGCCGTGGCGCGCCAGCGCGTGCAGGACGCCGCCGATTTTTTGCGCGGTGAGCTGACGCAATAAAACCGGCTGCGGCTGGCTGCACAGCTAGGGGGTGGTTGCTATTGCTCGCCCTCTGGCCGGATCTTCATCTCGGATTCTTTCCACAGTCCAGAACGAGAAACGTCCTCATAATCGATTTCTGCCTTGGCCGGGGTATTGCCCTGTGAATCGGTACGCAATTCGTACTTTTCAATGGCACCCCAGTCGCGGGCCCAATCGTTATTGAGGTAGCTCGGGATTTCGTAGGAGTAGTTCACCGCTTCCGCAGTGGACATAGCACCGCCGCCAGAGAAGGATTGGAAATCCGTCAGGGAGGTTTGTGCCGCCGCATCTGGAAGGATGCGATACTCCGGAATCTCGGTTACGCCGGCGTAGTGGTCAAAGGTGCGCTGGCAGGGGAACTGCAGAGCCACAGCCCAGTCCAAGAGCGCGGGCTTTTCCGCAGGGAACTGGTTATTGATGCTGTCTAATTCCGGCACGCGCGGCGGGGTGAAGGCTAGCCAGTCGTCTTCATCGGTGGAATCATCCTCGGCCACTAGGCGCACGACATTGGCTTCTTCCGGCAATTCATCCATGGGCAGGCGCAGGTTGCGCCACTTGGGGGTGGCGCCGACATCGGAAAGCTCTTTTTCTCCCTTATCGGTGACCTTGCCATCCTCATCGATGATGCCGTATTCCAAGGTGAGCTCCATGCCCTCTTGTTCCACATCATTGACATCGTGGTGATAAATCTTGCCCGCGGCACTGACAGCCAGAACCGGGGTATTTTCTGTGGTCTCCGGCAGGTGATACCACTTCGTGGTTACCTGGGACAGCGACTCTTGGCTTTCGGTGTAGGAGCCCAAGACTGGCACGGTGGTGTAATCCAAGTTGAAGGGCAGGTGCATGGTCGAGCCATTGACGCCCTTCGTGCCGCGGACACCGCCTTCAGAAGTATCGGTGCTTTCTGAAGCCTTTTTCCCAGCGCGGCGGGTCTCCTGCGAATCATCAGAAGAATCCCCGCCGGAGTCCTTATCCGTCCCAGCGGTGGCATCGTCTTGGCTGGTGGAGTCGGAATCTTGGGAGCTATCTCCAATGGCACCCACAGAAGCAGAATCCTGATCCTCAGGCTCGATGGATTCGGGGATATTATTTGGCCCGAATCCATTGCTGGTTTCATCCTTATCTACCAAGGAATCGCCTAAGTCACCATCTACTGGGGTGAGGAAGGAGTCATTGGTATTGGTTTCTACCAAGGTTTCATTTGCCAGCGAGCAGGTATCACCGCGCAAGGATGCTAGGTTGCCCTTGCCCACTGAGTAGGAATCCGCCTGGGCGACGGTGGCCTTGGCAAAAGAAGCCATCGAAAAAGCCACCACAATGGCGCAGGCTACCGCGATGGGCGCGGACATGATGCCGGCCGAGCGCGATACCTTCGCGGCAGCTTCTTGCTTGAATTCTTTTTCCGTGCCCTCCTCTTGGGCCTGCAATTTGCGATGGCTGTGGCGCAAGGATTGCACCACGCCGACCGCGAGAACGACCAAGGAGATGGCGAGCAGGATCGAGTTGGCCTCAACGCCCTTCAACTGCACCGTGCGATCCCACCACGGGATGCCGAAGGATGACACATACCACCATGCATTCCAACCCGCGAAGGAGATGGCGAGCAAAAAGAGCACCGCGGCGATGCTAAAGGTGCGGGCGCGCGGGGAGCGCAACGCAAACCGGGATAGCACTACGGCAGCCAGCGCAGCGATCACTCCAGCAACACCGGCATAGATACCAAAGTGGTGCGTCCACTTGGTCGGGGTGAACATGAGGAAGAACATCGACAGCGCCACGATGATGAGCAGGCGCTGGGTGGGGCCGACTGCGGCACCAATAACGCGGCGATCCTTGATAAAAGCAGCCAGGATGAGCACCAAGCAAAACAGCATGGTGAGTACGGCGAAGCGGCGGGTCAGCGAGCCATCCACGGATTCTTGGAAGAGCGTGGAATAACGGGCGTATTCGGAATACCACGACAGTGACGGGCCGACCTCCGAGCGCACCCGGGTGGATTCGGCAACGCTGGCCAAGGTTTGATCCCCAAAGGCGGCGACGATGATGGCAGTGCCGGAGGCCAAAAATGGGGCAACCAGGCTAAGCCAACCGGTCGCGCCGCCGCCGATGGCGGGCACGCGCGCGGCCATGGCACGGAATAGGTGTGGCAGGCTCACGAGGAATACACCAACCGCAAAAAGGCCAGTGGGGCCGGCGGCGAGCGTAATCGTGGCAGCGATGGTGCCCACGGCGGCCGGCAGCAACCGGTGGGTGGCAATGGCGCGCTCAAAGGATGCCCACGTCACCATCACGCCTAGGGCCACAATCGGCTCTGGGCGGGTGCCGTTGTTATACGGCAGCCAGAAGGCTAGGAACATCAGTGCGGCGGTCCAGTGGCTGACGCGGCGGGCATCAACGATGTCCCCAAAGCGCGGCAGCATTTCCCGCGAAAGGATGAACCAGATAATGAGCCCCGAAATCAGTCCGGGCAGGCGGACGAAGACCGATGCCGTGGAAATCTGCGATAGAAGCGCGACGAGGTCATAGTACGGTGAGCCAAATGGCGCCTCCGGCACGCCGTACCACCGGTAGTAGTTGGCCATGTACGTGGCGTTATCGAAGACGCGGCTCATAGAGAAGATGAACCCATCGTCAGAGGTATTGGCACCGAAGACATACCAGAAACCCAAGACGGCGGCGACGACGCCATCGAGGGGGCGAATCTTCTTCCACGTCTCTGGCATGAAGCGCAGCTTTTGACCATCAAGGCGGTCAATGCGCCACAGGCAGAACAGCGAGACAATCACCATAGCGACGCCGAGCCACATCGCGATGGACTTAATCAGCGAGGGAGAAGAAGTAAACCGCGAGTTGATATCGACGTGGATATTCAGCCCGTCATCGACCAAGCTTTGCACATTGGCATCATCTTTGAGCTCGGTATACACGCCGGTGACCTGTGGGCGCAGGTCATCCTCGGTGGTCTTTTTGTGCTTGCCGATGCTGACGGTGGTGCCGTCACCGGTGGCGGAGATGTGCAGCTGGGCGTCATCGGAAAGCTGCGCTACTTCTTTAGCGCTTAAGGTCAGCAGGACCTCATCGAGCGAGACCACAGACAGGCCGTCATCGCCGGAGCGGACAAATAGGCCGCGGTTTGAGGCCTTCTTAGACTCGGGTGGGACGGTGCTGTAGACCATGTTTTGGCCATCGCGGAGCTCATCCACCGCGGACATGGGGATGGTGGCCTCCAGGTTTTCTGGCGCCACGGAGATAAGCGGTGCATTGATAGATTGCAGCGAATCATTCTGCGGCCAATCAAAGGAAGACTGGGTTTGGTTCACTGGCAATAGCGGGGTGGCTATAAAACACAGGAAACCAATTAACCCGGCGATGATCGCGGTCCAGCGCAGCCCGGCAGGGGCTGTGGCGATACTTAGCCCAGAGGGGCGTGCTTCTTTTGATTTCGTTTTAAGGCTATCTGACACGGCGATTAGTGTACGTCAGTCTGGCCCAAGTTCCAGTATGCACGCCCCGATAACCCCGGGGAAGTGTGGGTAAACTTACTGGGTTCGCACCGCCGTTACGAATGGACCCGTTTGCTCCAGCTCCCAGCCTTCCGCAAAGACCTCGGGGTTGAAGAAGACTGCGCGGTAGCGAATATTTGGCTGATTAGGATAGATATCTTCAGCCAAGTGCACCTTGAATCCATCATCTTTATTGTCGAGGTCACCGCGGAAGATGATGGCATCCGGCCCGCGCCACGGTGCGGAATCGAGGGATTTTTGGAACTCTGCAGGAGTAGAGTCCCACGATTCATCCGCCCATGCTTCAATCTGGTCATTGCGGTGCTTGAATTCCCCGAGGGGATTAGCATAGTGGCTGGTAAAGGCGTTAAAGCCCCAGTATGGGTAGTAGGCCATGAAGGTTTTTTCATCCGTGAGGACTACCGTTTCGTTGGCCGTATAGCCCTGATCCTGGATGAAGTTGTGGATATCCAGATAATAATGAGCGGAATCGCTGGTAAAGCGATCCGCGCGCTCGCCGTAACCATCGGTATCGCTGTAGGCGTAGTCGATGGCATCTTCATTTTCCTCTGGGATCTGCTGGGCATAAAAAACACCCGCCAGCGTCAAAATGAGACCAAAGACGGCGGTCAGGCGCTTATTGCCCGCGCTGGAAAAGCTGGCGGGGTATAGCCGGTGGATGCCGACGGTGCGCACTTCCCCCAGGGCGAGAATGCCGGCGGTGGCAAAGAGCAGTACCACGATGACCTCGAGGCGGAAGCTCAGCAGCGTGGTGCCGGCTAGGGTCACCACCATGGATAGGACGATCCACCCATAGATGCCGATGAGGGCAAGGCCGAGCGCGCGCATCTCCGCGTTCTTCAGGCGCATGACGATATAAACCAAGCCGACTAGGCAGAGGAATCCGATGATGCTCAAAGACAAGAAGGGTACCGGAATCTGCGTGCCTTCTTCCGGCAGGTAGTGCTGCGCGGTGGTTTGCAACGGTGCGGTCGAGTGCAGCACGCTCCAGAGATAGGGGCCCCATGCGATTAGCGCGATGGCTATAGAGATAACCGCGATGATGATAAGGCGGACGATGGGGCGCCACGTGCGCTCATAGAATGTGGTAAATACTGCAATGAGGCTCACGACGGTAAGCGCTGCCGCACCAGTAAATAGCGTGTAGAAAGTGGCAGAAATGCCGAGGTATAGCGCCACCGCAAGGGTGGACAAGCGCGATCCCTGGAAAGCCCTAGCGCTCAAGACCGCAATGGCCGGGATACCCATGGCGATGACGGCAGAGTACGGCTCTTCCGCCGCAATGGTCAGCGTGATGGCGGTGGTGGTAAGCGCAATGGCGGTTCCCACCGGCAGGGATTTTGTGAGGTGCTGCCAAATGGGAACGAGGATGCAGCCTGCTACCGCAATGGAAATCAGCGACCAGGGCTGGTAGACCTCCCAGCCCGGGACGCCGAGCAACGAGCCGAGGCGCCCGCCTAACCAGAACCAGCCCACGGGGTAGAAGGTGGGCATGTCCAGGTAGTTCATATCCGCATAGCCCATTTGATCCACCGAGCGGGTGAGGAACTGGGTGCGGAATGCCTGGTCCACCTGTACGCCATCGAGCCAGAGGCGGGAGGTCGAAAGTGGCAGGCCGATGGATGCGAGGGTTAAAAGGGCCGGTGATAGGTAGGTCACGGCATACGTTACCCACGTGCGCCACCGCGGCCTAGAGAAAGTCTCCTTGTAATGGTCATAAATCCACCACGCGCTAAACCCACCCGCTAGCGCCAAGGTGATGACAACGCCGACGGTAGATAGCGCGCGGGTGACCATGGAGGTATTAAAGGACGGCAGGGATACCGCCTTGAAGGCATACCAACCAAGGAGGATGACGATGCCGCCGCCGAGGGCGGCAAAGAAGATACCCAGCAGGGTGGAGCGGTGGGGTAGCGCATCTGCGTGATACGCGGTGGTGCGTTTCTTCTCGCTCACTGGAGCTGCTTGGGAAGGCGTAGCTGGGCTTGTCATGCCCTTTAGTTTCGCATACCTTAATCACTCTTCTGGGATTAGGCGCGGTGTGAGCTGTGGCTTATTAACTAACAAAGCGCGCAGGGCGGAGGGCCTTTTAAGGGCCCTGCGTACCCTGCGCGCTACACCCTGTGTGCTACCCACTGTGTGCTACTCACTGTGCCCTGCAGTTCGCAGGGCACAGTGGAAACGGTTAGAACGGCAGCTTGCGGAAGATGGGCTGCGGAATGAACTTGAATGCCAGCGAGACGTACTTGAACAGCGGGTGGACGTAGATGGACTGCTTGCCATCCAGCACCGCCTGCACGGTCGCCTTGGCCACGTCAGAGACGTTGACGGTCAGCGGGGCATCGCCGACTTCGGCTGACATCTTGGTGCGAACTTGGCCCGGGCGGACGACGAGCACGTTGGCGCCGGAGCCGCGTAGCGCTTCATCCAAGTTGATGTAGAAACCATCCACGCCGGCCTTGGAGGCGCCGTAGACAAAGTTGGAGCGGCGCACGCGCATGCCCGCTACAGAGGACATAGCCACGATGGTGCCGTGGCCCTGGTGCTTGAACTTTTCGGCCAACAGCACGCCGAAGGATACTGGCGCGGTGTAGTTGGTCTGGGCGGAAGCCACGGCCTTGCCGTGGTTTTGCCATAGCTCTTCTTGATCCCCCAGGGTGCCAAAGGCCACGATGGCGATATCGACATCGCCGCGCTCCCAGGCCTTCTCGATGACCGCCGGGTGCGAGGCAAAGTCAGTGGCATCAAAGTCCACGACCTCGACATCCGCGCCGCGGGCCTCCAGGTCAGCCTGCGCCTTTTCGATGCGCGGGGACTGGGCGCGGGCAGCCAGGGTGACCTTGGCAGGGCCGCGCTCAAGGAATTCGGCGACGACGCCGAGGCCGATTTCAGAGGTACCGCCCAAAAGCAGGATGTGCTGGGCTTGGCCTACTGCATTAAGCATGGTTTAAAAAGTCTCCTTCATGAGGGGTGGTGATGAGTCCAGTGATTAGTGCAGCTCGAGGCGGCGGGACATATCGGAGGCAAAGACCCCGGTGGGGTCGATGTCATTGCGGGTCTTGAGCCAGCCTTCTAGGCCCGGGTACATCTGGTGGAAGTTCTCGGCAGAGGTGCGCGATTCCTTAGCCAAGTACAGGCGGCCGCCAAACTCCATGACGCGGCGATCCAGGTCATCGAGAAGCTTGCCCAAGCCCGGGCGGATGGGGAAGTCAACGCAGACGTTCCAGCCCGGCATCGGGTACGACAGTGGCGCGCGGTTGCCTTCGCCGAAGAGCTTGAATACGTTCAGCGCGGAGTAGTGGCCGGAGCGCTGGATATCGCGAATGATCTCCTTGAACGGCTCCACGGCCTCCGTGGGAACGACGAACTGGTACTGCAGGAAGCCCTTGGAACCGTAGCCGCGGTTCCACTCGCCAATGAGATCAAGCGGCTGGTAGAACTGCGTCAAGTTCTTTACCTGGTTCTTCGCCGGCGCGCCCATGGTGTAGTAAGCCAAGCCCACAGCAGACAGGCTGAGCTTATTCAGCGTCCAGGACGGGAAGATATCCGGCACGGTCATCAGCTGCGGCGCGTTGAACTTCAGCGGATCCTTCGCCAGCTTGGGGGCCAATTCCTCGAGCTGCGCCAAGGTGGCCAGGGAGCCGCGGGAAATGGTGGAGCGGCCCAGCTTCGGCTCTGGGGAGATGACATCGAACCAGGCGGAGGAGTAGGTGTAATTGTGCTCCGAACCATCCGAGTGGAAGGCAATGGTTTCTTCCAGGTTATCGGTGCGATCCGTATCCGCGATGAAGTAGGCGGTCTCCGTCTTGGTCATGCGGATGGTAGCGCGCAAGATGATGCCGGTAAGGCCCATGCCGCCGATGGTGGCCCAGAAGAGGTCACCGCTCGGGTCATCCTCGCTGCCTTCTGGGGTGAGGTGGAGAACGCGGCCATCAGCAACCAGCAGCTCGATGGAGACCACATGGTTGCCAAAGGAACCGGCGGAGTGGTGGTTCTTGCCGTGGATATCGGGGCCGATGGCGCCGCCGATGGTGACCTGGCGGGTGCCCGGCAGGACCGGAACCCACAGGCCATAGGGCAGCGCGGCCTTCATGAGTTGGTCAAGGGTGACGCCACCATCGACATCAACAAGCGCGGACTCCGGGTCAATGGAGTGGATCTTGTTCAGCTTTTGCATGTCGATGACCAGGCCGCCGCCATTTTGGGCGGGGTCACCATAGGAGCGTCCCATGCCGCGCGCGATGACGCCGCGGCGCAGGTGGGCGGGCTTGTCCGAGTTATCGTCCGCGACCTGTGCCACTGCATTCTTGATGACGTCCACGTCTTCCGTGGACAGCACATGGGCGGTCGTAGGGGCGGTGCGGCCCCAGCCGTGCAGGGACTTTTCGGTGGTATGTAGTTCCATCTCTTACTCTTTGCTCGACGGATTGTATCGATGTACCAGCCTACCTAGCTCATAGTGCCGTGGCTGGAGTGACGTTCGTGATATTTAAAACATCGCGGGCACACAGTCTGCCCCGAATGTGGCGCTTTAGAGATCCATGATCTCGCGGATTTCTTCCGGCAGCCCTGCTTGGGACTCAATCGTGGGCCCTTCGTAGGTGCCTAAAATCTCGTACACTCGGCGCCGCGAAGTGGAATCCAAAATCGGCATTTCCTCTGCCATCAGGCGCGTCATAAAGGGGCTAAGCGGCAGATTGGTGTGCTCTGTTGCTTCAAAGTGCCCGTTGCGCTTATCGTCCTCGGCCCGCTCATCCTGAGCGGCTTGCTGGGCGGGGGTCATATGCTCTGTCTTTTCCGAGTACATGCGCAATAGCTTACCGCCGCTTAGAGTGGTCGCTATGACAAACAACCGCGAAGCAGCAGAAGAATCCCGCGATAATTACGCCCTCGATGACACCTTGGCTGGGCGCATCACCCAAGCGGCCGCCCAAGGTATCGTCACCTCTTACCCGGACTGGATTAAATCCAAAAAGGGACTTATTACCGCCTACGTTTTGTCCACGATTGGTTTTGGCGCATTGGTGGCCTATACCAATGCCCAGGCCGAAGAGGACGGCGATGAACCACGCTCCCCGCAGGAATTTGCGGATAAGGGCCTTAAGCTCTGGGCCATTTTGGCAGCGGTGCTTATCCTAGTGGGCCTTGCTTTGTGGGCCGATGTAGCCGTATCCCGCAAGGCGGTGTCTTTCCTGCGCAAGCGCGGCGTCAAGCGCCCGTGGACGCTGTTGGGAGCAATCGGAGCAGCAACTACGTTTATCATCAGTGAGCTGGAAGCGCGCGATATAGAAAAACTGGCTTCTTAAAATTTGCGTATGGTGGGGCCCATGAATGCAGGGGTCACCGATATTTCACAGGCACGGGCTCGCCGTGCCGACCCGCTGCTGTCATTAAAGCGGGAACCGCTCACCGTCATCTGCCAAGCCTCCAATATCCGTGCGGATGGGGAAGTCCACCGCCAAATCGGTTTTAGCGATGCGCTTACCTTGCATGAGCTGCAGAAAGTACTGCACATCTGTTTCGGTCTGCCAGATGAAAACTCCCCGTGGCATTTTTACGAGCACAGTGATGCCCGCGGCCCGCGCCTTGACCCAGAGCGCCAGGCATCCGAATTCCTCTGGCGCGAGGGCGACCAGATCGATTTTGTGTGGGGCCTCTGGGATTTTGAGCTGGTGGTCGCGGAAATCTATCCCCGCGATAATGGCACCCCCAGCGCGCTGTGCGTGGGTGGCTCGGGTAATCTCTTTGCGCCCTTTGAACTTACTGCGGTGAACCGGGAATTGACCGGTGAAAAGATCACCGATGAAGTCCTGGCACAGGTTAAACCACAGGTAAGGGCGTTAATCGAACGCACTAAGCTCTATGACTTTGTTCCCCTCTTACAAGCCATGGATTTAAATCGCGGAAGTGATCTACCGGCGGCCACCGCTGAGGCACTGGCCAACCTGCCGCGCGAGGTCACCAATGAGGGCAAAGATGCTTTTTGGTCCATGGCCTTGGCTCTATCCTGCATGGGCGGTGACGAGCTGACCGATTCCGTGGTGGAAACCACCATGGATGCCTTGGGCTGGGTCAATGATGATGGCAATACCTTGAAAGGCGCAGAGATTCGCGCGCTGTGCGATGCCTCCTTGGACCAGCTATCCCAGATTGGTGCCTACGGTAAGGACGCCGCCGCGCCGGTGTACCGCCTAGACATGTACCGCGCGCTGCTGCGCGGGTAAGCTAACTGCCTGTGACTAATCCACTTGAAGATGCTGCAGAAGTAAAGCGCCCCTCCAGCTCTTTGAAGCAGCAGTTGGTGCGATTTATTGCGGTAGGCGTCTTTGCCGCCGTCATTGATTATGGGCTGACGCTGTTATTGACCCATTTAGGTCTGCACCGCTCTGGGGCGAAGGCGATTGGTTGGGTCTTTGGCACCATCGCTGCCTATCTGGCCAATGCGCGCTGGACCTTTGGCACGAAGGTGTCCGGCCGCACGGCCGCAACCGTGGGCGTGTTATACGTATCCACCTTTGCCGTGCAGAATTTCCTGTACTGGGTGCTCAATGAGCCCCTTATTTCTTTAGGCTTCGAGGGCGCGGTGAAAGACACCATCGCCTTCGTCATTGCCCAGGGCGTGGCGACGGTGACCAACTTTGCCATCCAGCGGGTCTTTATCTTTAAGGAGAAATAGGCCCGCGGCGCGCCTTAGGAGAGATTACCGGGGGCGGCGGAAATCCTCGCGGCGCCCGCGGTTGTGCAGCTTGAGCCACTCCAGGAATCCAGCCGGATCGTGGCGTTGGACCAAGAAGAACCAGCCAAAGCGGGCAAATTCCTGGGGCAAAAGTTTGCGCATGCCGCGTTGCCACAGCAGGTAGCCACGGTTGCGGTAGGTGAAATAGCGCTTGAACTCGCCTTCCGGGTACTGGGTATGCATCTTGCCGCCCAGGATGGGCTTGAATTCATCCGAGCCATCCGGGTGCAGGTAGCTCGTGGTTAAGGCAGTGCCGAAGGACAGCCCGGAATTGACCAGGCGGCGGTGGTATTCCACCTCATCGCCGCGGATGAAAAGGCGATAATCCGGCACGCCGATGGTCTGCATCGCCGCGGCGGAAATCAGGGCGCCATTGAACAGGGAGGCGATCCCGGGCAAGAAGTCTCCTTCCAGCTCCTCCATGCGGCGGCGCCACACCAGCCCTTGGCGCAGCGGGAAGGCCAAGCGGCCGGGATCGTCGATATTGCACACGGCAGGTGAGACCTCGTGCAGGTTATTATTTCCTGCCACGCGGTAGAGCTCTTCTAATACGCCGTAATCGGCGGGGCGGCCATCATCATCGGCGCACCACACGGCGTCGGCGCCGAGTGATAGCGCGGTAAGGAAACCGAGGGCGAAACCGCCCGCACCACCCAGGTTGGTCTTGGACGGCACGTAGACCGCGCGATCTCCTGCCAGGGATTCCACCACGTCACGGACCGCATCCTCGGCGCCATTATCCACCACGATAACCCACTGCACGGGGTGGGTTTGGTTGACTACCTTTTCGAGCGAGGCGCGCAGCAATTCCGCGCGCTGGTGGGTGACAATGACGGCAGCGGTGGTACCGGTGGAATCAAGGGTGGCAGTCATGCGTTCCATCTTGCCACCGGGGAATGGATCTGCCGCGGATAAACACTCCGCGTGGGCTAAGCTGACTGCTTATGGAAAGCATGTGGCCACCGTTTGGGCTGACGATTCGCGCGAGCGATACAACCCACCCTGGCGTGGAACTGCGCGTGATGCGCGATGAGGATATTGCGGCAATCGCCGGTGTGGCGCCAGAGGATATCTACGGCGCAGACATTCCGGATTACGCCTTTCCGTGGTTATTCAATCCCAGGATGAATACGCCTGCAGCGGCGGCCCAGTTCCGGTGGACCAATCGGGCGCAGCTGCGCCCAGAGAAGTGGTCCTTGGACTTCATCGTGCGCGATGCGCACTCAGGAGAAATCCTGGGTACTATCGATGCGCGGGCGGAGGACTTCGCTACAACGCGAGAAATTGCGACCGGTTCCTGGGTCTTTCACCGTTTCCAAGGCCAAGGGGTGGGAACGCTTATCCGGCATGCGGTGGTGGCCTTTGGCCTTGATTACCTAGGCGCGCAGGCGATGAGCACGAGCTGGGTGGCGCACAATGAGGCCTCGGCGCGGGTGAGCCAGAAGCTGGGTTACCAGGTGGTTTCTGAAGGAGAAGAGAAGGCGGGGCCGGAGAATAGTTCGCAGCGGCACGTGACTGCGCGCGTGGAGGCCCCCAATTACAAGCGCCCGGATGACCTGCACGTGGAGGTCTCCGGGCTGAGCCAGCAGCTGCTGGGGATGCTGCGCTAGCTCCTACCCAGCGGCGTCTTCGCCCTCAAAGCGCTGGCGCAGATCGCGCACGTATTCGCCTACTTCTGGGCCCTCGTACTGGCCCACGACTTCAGATACCTCGCCCACGGAGCGGATTTCGCCGTGATCGATCCACAGCGCGGTATTGCACAGCTGCGCCAAAAAGTCATTGGAGTGGGAGGCAAAGACCAAGATGCCGGAGCGCTTGACCAGCTCTTGCAGGCGCACGCGGGCCTTGGCCATAAAGGCGGCGTCGACGGCGCCGATGCCCTCATCCAGCAGCAGGATTTCCGGCTCGATGGAGGTCACTACGCCCAGTGCCAGGCGCACGCGCATACCGGTGGAGTAGGTGCGCAGGGGCATCGATAAGTAATCGCCCAGCTCGGAGAACTCTGCGATTTCATCCATCTTTTTCTTCATCTGCTTGATGGATTGGCCCAAAAACAGCCCGCGGATGATGATGTTGTCGTAGCCGGATACCTCTGGGTCCATGCCCACGCCCAAGTCAAAGACGGGGGCGACGCGCCCGCGGACATCGGCGGTACCGCGCGTGGGCTCGTAGATGCCGGAGAGCAGGCGCAGCAGCGTGGACTTGCCGGCGCCATTGTGGCCAACGAGCCCGACGCGATCGCCTTCGCGCAGGTGCAGGTTAATATCCCGCAGCGCCTCAACCACCACGGTGTTGTGGTCATTTTTCCCAATAGCACCGCCCGCGGTAGAAAGCATGGCCTTTTTTAGGGAGCGGGATTTGGCATCAAAGATGGGAAAGTCCACGCACGCGTTATACGTATCAATTGAGACCATTAGTTTTTATCCTTTCAACGAGCCTCATGGTGGGGTGGGAGTAAAGGAAGGGAGGCTATACCCAGTAGCTCACGCGGAAGCGCCACTTACGCATGACTAGCCCGGCGATGAACAAGCCGATGGCGGTGCAGCCGATGACGATCCACCAGTGGTAGGCGGCAACGGGTTCACCAATCATTGGGGCGCGCACGATTTCTAGGTAGTGATACAGCGGGTTGATTTCCGCGATGCGGGCGCGGTCTGCCACCGCACCGCCTTGGTCCTTGAGCGTATTGGTCATCCAGACAATCGGGGTGACGTAGAACAATAGCTGCGTCAGGGCCTCTAGTAGCGGGGCCACATCGCGAAAGCGCGTGGCGATGATGCCAAAGAACATGGTCACCCACACACCGTTAATGAGCAGGAGCAGCAGCCCGGGGATAAAGAGGAAGAACTCCCAGCCCAGGTTGCGCGGGAAGATCATGATGAGCAAGAGCCAGATGATGAGGTTATGGCCTAAAAACAGCGTTTGGCGCCACACCAGGCGGTACACGTGCACCGAAAGTGGGGCGGGAAGCTGCTTAATCAGTCCCTCATTTTCAATAAAGACCGTGGCGCCTTCCTTGATGCAGCCCGAGATAAAGGTCCACATAATAAGGCCCACGGTGACGTGGGGAAGGAATTCCGCGACGGGAATCTGGAAAAGCATGGAATACAGCAGGCCCAAGGCAAGCGCCATCACACCGGTGGCGATGGTGATCCAGAACGGGCCAAGGACAGAGCGGCGGTAGCGCTGCTTGATATCTTGCAGGCCCAGCTTGAACCACAGCTCACGCTGCTGTGCACCCCGCGTAAGGTCCGCGAAAGCAGCCTTGAGGGTCATGGACTGGGACGCTGGAACGGCCTCGCCTTCTGGCTGGGAGGTCATGCGGGCGATATCAGCGCGCAGTTGATTGTTATCTTGCACGCCCAACACCCTAGCGCGCGTGCTGGGCAAACGGGGAACTACACGCCGCTAGCCTGCGAAAACAGTGATGCCCAGGGAAAATTCAGATTTGGGAAACTGAAGCCAAACGCGTATACAGTAGGGAATCGACGGCCACGTGGTGGCAGTTGTTCAGTGCGATGAAGAAGGGGACCTAATGCCAGCAGCTTCGGCACACTATGACGTCTTTAGTGCGCGAGGTTTGTACACCGGGCTATCTGATGGCTGGACGTACCTCAACGCGCACGCGGTGCCCCAAATTTCGGAGCGTGTGACCTCCGGCGTTGCCCGGTCCTTCAGGATGGCGACGGCTGTAGCGACGCAAGAGGGCCCAGGCGGCGCCCACTCGGCCGCGCCGGAGCCGGGCCGGCTGGCAGGCGATGGCAATTATGCGGCAGCGCGCATGGCAATTGCGGATCTCACCGGTTCCAAGGCGGACCGCGTGGTCCTTGGCCCATCTTTGCCCGTGCTGTACCAATCCTTAGCGCGCTCGGCACGCCCGCTATTGGGCAGCAATTCCTCGGTGGTGCTGTCCAAGCTGGATCCGCCCACGCTGTATTCGGCTTTTTCTGAGGTGCGCGCCGATATCCGCTGGGCGCAGCCGGATCTTGGCACCGGCGAATTGCCGGGGTTCCAGTTCGCGGAGCTTGTCGATGGCTCCACCAGGCTCGTCTCCTTTTCCGCCGCGCATGAGCTTCTGGGCACGGTATCCCCGGCTGAGGAGATCATTGACACGGTGCGGGGGCGCTCGCGTGCCTGGACGCTTCTCGATGTCTCCGCTATCGCCCCCTATCGCCCCATCCGCTTCGATGATCTGGGCGCAGATATTGTGGGCATCGATATCGGGCTGCTGGGCGGGCCGCAAATGGCCGCCTTGGTCTTCCGCGATACGCGCATGCTCCGCCGTTTGGATGCCCTAAACCCCATCTATTCCAAGGAAGACTGCCGCAAGCTAGAAACCCCCGTGTCTTCTGGATTGGCCGGGGGCGTGGGGCCACTGGTAGACCACCTGGCGGCCCTGGCCGGTGGGGATAAGGGGTCGCGCCGGGTGCGGCTTAATAAGTCCATGACTGCCTTGAGCGCCTACCTCGAAGACTTGCGCGCGGATCTGTACTCATTTTTGAGCACGCTTCCCGCCGTACACATCCTGGGTGTTACCGGCGAGGCGGCGGCGGGCGCTTCCGATAATCGCTTGCCGCGCCTTACCTTTGCGGTCCAGGGCGTGCCCGCGGAGACGGTGTACAAGCGCCTCTTTGATAATGGGCTCGTCACCACGCTGGCGCCGCAAACGCCGCTGCTGACGGAAATGGGCGTGGAAGAGATCGGTGGTGCCGTTACCGTGGCATTAGGTCCGTTTAATACCCACCACGATATCGAGCACCTCGTGCGCGTTGTTGCCTCGCTTGCCTGAGTGCGCTTAAGTAAGGCGCGCCGGGAAGCTACACCGTGAGGACCAGAGTGCCGGTGACCTCGCCGCTGTCGAGGGCGGTGTGGGCTTTGGCGGCATCGGCAAGCGGGTACGTGCCATGCAGCGCGTGCTTGACGCGTCCATCCTCCAGCATGGGCCACACATTCTTGATGGTGCCGGCGACGATCTCCGCCTTATCGTCCAAGTCACGCGCGCGCAGCGTCGTGCCCTGAATGGTCAGGCGCTTCGGCAGCATGGGGGCCAGGTTGATGTCCGCCTTGGTGCCGCCCTGCATGCCAATGATGATGAGCTTGCCGTCCTTGGCCAGGCACTTCATGTTCTTTTCCAGGTACTTTGCGCCGATGATATCCAGGATGACATCGCAGCTGCCCTTGAGCTCTTCGACGAAGTCCTGCTCCTTGTAGTTGATGAGAATATCCGCGCCGAGCTCGCGGCAGCGCTCCAGCTTTTCCTGCGATCCGGCGGTAACCGCCACCTCAGCGCCCAGCGTCTTTGCTACCTGGATGGCAAAGGTGCCGATGCCGCCGCCACCGCCGTGGATGAGCACGCGCTGGCCCTCGTGCAGGCCCGCCTCGATGCCCAGGTTGGACCACACGGTGCAGCCGACCTCAACCACGGCCGCGGTTTCTTCCAAACTAAATCCCTTGGGCAGCGGAAGCAGCTGGCCCTGCGGGACGGCGACGTATTCCGCATAGCCGCCGCCTGCAAGCAAACAGCCCACCTCGGTGCCAGCTTCCCAATCCGTATCGCCGGCATCCTCAATCACGCCGGCGGCCTCTAGGCCAATGATTTCCGATGCTCCTGGTGGCGGCGGGTACGCGCCCATCGTCTGCAGAATATCGCCACGGTTGACGCCCGCGGCCTTCACCTTCACCAAGACCTCGCCGGATCGCAGCTCAGGAACGTCTACGTCCTGCAGCTCTAGCGACCGTGGGGTATCAGGATCGGTCTGAACGATTGCCTTCATCTGTGTAGCACTCATACCGCCAATGTAATGGAGGAGGTGTGGTGTGTGCCACGTCCATTTCCTCGTGGGGCAATGTGATTCGCGCGGGACTATTTAGTAAGCTATCCAAGTTGCCTCTTCGGCACGATGGAGACGTGGCAGAGCGGCCGAATGCACCGGTCTTGAAAACCGGCGAGGTTTATTCCTCCGCGGGTTCAAATCCCGCCGTCTCCGCAGAGAGCATTCCCCCTAGCCCTGACTGACTAGGGGTTTTGTCTTGTCTGTATGGCTCATTTTTGTCTAGAACGCGAAAATCGTGGAACGCTTTTCCTGCTACCCTGATTATCTTTGCAACTAAAATTTATTGCGCGAAAGTTTTAGAAAGAAAGAATATGTAACGCAGATCGTTTAAACCCCAGGACGATTATTTTCTAACAAATCTACAAACTGACTGCTGAAAATTTGCACATCACCGCACCTCACCGCATACAATGATTATTGCGCGCGGAAACGCGTATAAGATTTTTCCAACCTCGAAAGGAATTTCGAAATGATTCTTGACCTCGTATCCAACGTACAGGAAGCGGCACACTCCGCAGTCTCCACCGGTTGGGACGCTCTTGAGCAGGCAAGCCTGTTCTTCCGTCAGGTGCCTTACTTGGTTCCGGACGCTGTTAACGAGTTTACCCGCTCCATCCTCGGCTTCTAAGATTTAAGAACCGAGAGAATGAACCCCGAGACCAAATGGTCTCGGGGTTCATTCATGTGCTGACCCATCTTGATTTCTAGCGATGGTGGAAAACTAATATGCATTAGAAACTTGTGTAGGAACAGAACGGGATTCTGTTGCTGCGGTAGTGGAGCGGTTTGTATCGCTAGTGTTGACCGGTAGTCAGCCTCTACTTCCTCCACAAAAGTCACTCACAACAAGGTGATAGTTAGGTAGCTTCTGGTTATGGCCAGATTGCTCAATTCTCATTTTTACCTCTATTGCCGCGAACCTAGCCGCCCTAGCACTGTATGCTGCATTTATGCCTAAATCTCTCACCTCTCCTTGCGCGATCCTTGCAGTGACTGCTGTCGTTTTTGTTTCCGGTTGTTCTAATTCCGAGGAGTCTAATAATGCCGATAGCAAGCCGAATTTCACCGGATCTAGCGCAACTTCAGATGCCAGCGAAGAAACCGCCCCTTCAGACACGGATGATAAAGGTGCTGGAGACGAGGATTCCGCGAAAGAACCGAGCGCCGCGACAGTGACGGAAAAGGCCCAGGAAAAAGCAGGTTCTGGGGAGAATAAGATCATCCCAGTAGAAGACTTGTACTCCCTGTGGGTACCAGCGTTGTGTGACCATGGCGCCGGCACGTTGGTGGATGGGACTTTGCCCGAGCACTTAAAGACTGGATATCCCAATGCTGCCGCCGGGCTAAAGCTCAACAAGGATGGAACCCCTAAGGGTGCTTACGCCGACATCAACGGCGATGGCAAAGATGAAGCTGTCATTACCTATGTCTGCGATCAAGGCGGCGTGGCTTGGCCAGATAATTTGCTCATTTATGACAATGACCTGAATTACATTACCCAGGTAGAAGGCTGGACCCGTAATGGAATGGAGCCAGCACGCAGGCATATTAATCAGCTGGAGTGGACTGACAATACCGTGACCGTAACGTGGCGTGCCCATGGGGAAGGCGAATCGGGTGCTGTGGCCACGCAGGAACTGACGGGAAACCTCACCTTGGACGGCGACAAAGCGAACCTAGAGATGACGGGGCACCGGAAGACCTCTTAGATCCGTCTGATTTTGCTGCGGTATTTCATACCGGGGGATGACGAGCCTAGTGCGGCGCAGAATTAATCTTGGAAACGTACAGGGCAAGTCAGGTGTGGTTCTGTGCTGGCTTTGTCCCAGAGATAAAAATGCTCGACGAAAGGACATCATGAGTACCTCGGAACTTTATGTAGCAGCAGAATCCACTAACCCTAATGACACGTGGTGGTTCCTAGGGTTCCTTCCCATTATTTTGCTCGTCGCGTTCTGGATTGCGGCGGTTATTTCTATTATCGCTTCTGGGTACACGATTGCGGCCAAGGTGCTCTTTATCGCTGCTACCTTCGCCCTTCCTTTCTTGGGGCCGCTCATCTGGTTCCTCTTTGTTCGCGGCAGGGAAGACAAGCAAAGGCGCTAGAAGGACCATCACCCGGCTGGTTTAGGACATATTGTGCTGTTCCAACCACGCGTTAATGCCGCCGCGCAGGGAAACAACTTGCTCGTAGCCGCGGCCGCGCAGCGCGTGGACGGCTTGCGCGGAGCGGATGCCGCTGGCGCAGTAGATAACGGCGGCATCGCGCTGGCCGATGTCCGGGTTCTCCCCGGCGAGGATGCGGTCAAGGGGCAGGTGCGTCGAATGAGGAATGGCAGAGCGGGCGCGCTCGGCGTCGGTGCGGACATCGATAAGCGGGGCGTGCGCGGGGATCCCGCGGACCTCGGGGGCATCGGCTGGCTGGGTAGGCTGCGCGCCGGTGGGGCGGATGGGGATATACTCCCAGGTTCCAGATAGCGCCTCAAAGTAACCGAGCGTGCCAATAAGCGGAGTGCCGACGCCGGTAATGATCTTCAAAGCCTCCAAGGCCATCGCGGAACCCACCGTGCCGACGATGGGGCCCAGGACACCGGCTTGGGAACACGACGGAACCTCGCCCGGAGCCGGGGCGGTGGGGAAGACATCCTCGTATACAGGGCCCTTGCCGGACCAAAAGACGCTCATCTGCGCATCAAAGCCCAGGATAGAGGCCCAAATATGCGGAATGCCCAGGCTGTGGGCGGCCCACGAGCACAGGTAGCGGGCGTCGAAATTATCCGTCCCATCGAGGAGCACGTCGCAGCCGCGCAGCTGCTCGAGGGCGGTGGCGGATTCCAGGCGGCCGTGGCAGGTGAGCTCCACCTCAGGGTTGAGGGCGCGCACCGCCGCCGCGGCCGATTCGGTCTTTGCAGTGCCGATGGAGGCGGTGGTGTGAATGACCTGCCGGTGGAGGTTGGAGGGGGAGACGAGGTCGTCATCGAAAAGCGAGATGCGGCCTACCCCGGCCCCTGCTAGGTAGAGCAGCGCGGGTGAGCCAAGCCCGCCCGCGCCGATGACCGCGACGTGGGAGTCCGCCAATTTCTGTTGGCCCTTTTCCCCCCACAGGGCTTCCTGGCGGGCATAGCGGATGCTCATTCGAGGCCCACCCAGTTAACGGAGCCATCGCCGTGGCTTTGTTCCTTCCAGATGGGCACCTCGGCCTTGACGCGATCGGCGCAGGCCTCCGCGGCGCGGAAGGCATCGCCGCGGTGGGCAGAGGCAGCGACGACGGTAAAGGCCAGATCGCCCACCTGCAGATCGCCGGTGCGGTGGGCCGACCACAAGCGCACGGGGTGCTGGCCTGCCACTTCATCGACAACCTCGCGCAGCTTTTCCGGGGCGCTGGGGTGTGCGGTATAGGTTAGCAGGGTGACATCGGGCCGGCCGCCATCGTGATCGCGCACGATGCCCTCGAACGTGACCACCGCGCCCATGGCTGGGGTGATGACCTCTGCCTTGGCCGCGGCAAGGAGGGGCTCGAGGGGCTGCTCGGTCAGCATCGTGCCGACAGTGAGCCCGGTCTGCGCGGCGACATAAGAGGGATCAGTGCTCATGTTTTCCTTCTAACATATCGACGATGTGGACGATTAATTCATCTAGCACGGCGCACCCATCTTTGACCCCGCCGGTAGAACCGGGCAGGGTCATGGCAAAGGTGGTGTCATTGACGCCTGCGACCGCGCGCGAGGCCACCGCGGTGGGGATAGTCTCCAGGCCCTTATTCCAAAAGGCCATGGCGATGCCGGGAAGCTCGCGCGTGAGGTGGGGTTGGACGGCATCGACGGTGAGATCGTCCGGGGTCAGGCCGGTTCCGCCAGAGGTGAGGATGACCGCGGGCTTCTCGGCGAAGGCCTGGTCCACCGCTGCGGCGATATCGGCATCGGGCACCACGCGGGCATCAGGGCAGTCGAAGCCCTTGCGGCGCAGGAAATCTACCGCGATGGGGCCCGAGCGATCTTCGTAGACCCCGGCGGCGGCGCGGGTGGAGGCGACCAAAACAATGGCGGTGCGAGCAGAACTCATAGGGGATAGACCTTTACTTTTTCTCCTGCGCTGAGGTGCTTACCGGCAGGAATGCGGATGAGGTGGGTGGCATCGACGGCTTGGGCCAGCAGGTGGGAGCTAGCGCCGCCGGTAACCCGGGCCTGCGCACCGGCGTACCCGCGGCGGAATTGATCCTTGTGGGGCAGGCCCTCGATGGCGTGCGCGATTGGCACGCGATATGCCGCGGGCGCCCAGCCCAGGGTGGGGGCGACAAAGAGGCGGAAGCTCACCATGGTGGATATCGGATTGCCGGGCAAGCAGATGACCGGGGTGCCATGGAAACTGGCGATGCCCTGTGGCCCGCCAGGCTGCTGGTCCACGTGGCCAAACCAGCCGGTGAGCACCTGCCGGATGACCTCGTATTTGCCCGCGGAAATCCCGCCGGAGGTGACGATGGCATCGGGGCGGTAGTCCTGCGTGGCCTCCTCCAGCGCGCGGGTGAGCACCTCTGGATCGTCATCGGTGGTGACGTATCCGGCGACCTCGATGCCGGCGCGGTGGGCCATAGCGGAGATGAGGGGCGCATTGGCATCGGGAATAGCAGCAACACCCGTACCAATTTCCGCGCCGCCGGTGCACACGAGAATGCGGGCGGGACGATAAACGCTGACCTCCTCGATGCCCTGGGAGGCCAGCGCTGCTAGGCGCACCGGGGTGAGCTTTTGGCCCTTGGCGGCCAGGAGAGCGCCCTGCTCAAGATCCGTACCCGTCCCGCGGATGAATTGGCCCTCCTCAGTGGCGGGGACGGTAATGGTCTCGCCCGGCTGGAGGAACTCCTGCGGCTGGCATTTTTCAATCGGCACGATGGATGCCGTGCCCTCTGGAACCTTGGCTCCGGTCATGATGGGGCAGGCAGCGCGCAAGGGGCCATCCAGCAGCTCGGTGGGATTCGCGCCGGCGGCGATGGTGGGGCCGACCTCGTACGATCCGGCTGCGGTGGCGGGCAGCGCGTAGCCATCCATCTGGGAATTGCTAAAGCGCGGCGAGGGGAAGGCGGCATAGACATCGGCGGCAAGGACCATCTCCTGCGCCTGCCCTAAGGGCCGGGAGATAACCTCGCGCGGGCCGAGGGCTGCCGCGACCTCGTGTGCGTGGGTTTCGGGAGTGCGCATAGAGCCAAGTTTACCCGCGAGTTCGACACGTTCGAAGCCTGCGGGCATAGTAGAAAGCATGTTGACCGTTCACTATTTCGCCGCCGCTCGTGCCGCGGCCGGCGTTGCTTCGGAACAGGTAAAAGCGCCCACCACCTTAGGCCAGCTCATTGAGCAGCTGGGCAAGGACCACACCGGCACCACCGAGGCCGGCATGAGCATGAAAGAGGTGCTGGGGCGCTGTAATTTTCTTATCGACGGCGCCGGGAACACCCAAGCGGACTCGCCGCTCATGGGCGTTTCCCGCGTTGACGTGCTGCCGCCCTTCGCCGGGGGATAACCCGTTCCTTTAAACCGGCTTGCGCAGCGGGCTGGTAAAGAAATTCACCAGGCTGCTGACCAGGGACAAGATGATGGCGCCGAAGATTGCAGAGCCCCAGGAATTGACCACAAGGTGGCCAATTCCTAAGTCAAAGGTATTAAGCGTCCACTCCACGATCAGCAGGGCGGCGCCATTGATGACGAGCGCGAATAGACCCAGGGTGAGACAGGTCAGCGGGGCGCCGATAAAACGCAGCACGGGCATGACCACCGCGTTAATGATGATGAAAACGATGGCCACGGCAATGAAATTGCCCAGCTTATCCGGGGTGATATAAATCCCGGGAATAATGCCCACTACGACCCAGAACGCAATCGCGATGGCAACCACGTTGAGGGCAAAATTGGTCAACGAACGCATTTAGCCTCCTACGGTATCGTTCCACGCCCGAAGCAGGGCGTTAGTTTCTTCCTTAGTTGTAATGGTAATGCGGATGCCTTCGCTAAAGGCGCGAACGAGCACGCCGCGTGTGGCCAAGCGCGCGGCTAATTCCTGCGGCGTTCCTAGCTTTTCAATATTCGCCGCCGGCAGCCATACGTGGTTGGCCTCCGAGTGGGGAACACCCCACTCTGCCAGTTCTTTTTCCACGCGCTGGCGCTGCCCACAGGTCTCTTCGGTGCGCTCGCGCAGCGAATCCTGCGCTGCGAGCGCGGCACGGGCGCCGGCCTGGGCCACGGCGTTGATGGAAAACGGAATCGCTACCTTATTCAGCGCCGCGATGACGTCTTCTGGGCCATAGGCATAGCCCACGCGCACGCCGGCCAAACCATAGGCCTTGGAGAAGGTCCGCAGGAAAACCACATTGGGATAGGTGCCAAAAAGCTCGGTGCCCAGCGGGGTATCGGCATTCCGGTTGTATTCGATATAGGCCTCATCGAGGGCAACGAGGACATCGCTTGGCACCGCGTCCATAAATTCGGCGAACTCCGCCTTAGTCACGGTGGTGCCGGAAGGGTTATTCGGATTGCAGACGAAAATCAGGCGCGTATCCGCGGTAATCTTTTCCGTCATCGTGGCCAAATCCACCCGCTGATCCGCATCGAGCGGAACCGGAATGGGGTGCGCACCCACCACCTGGGCAAAGATGGGATAAGCCTCAAAGGAGCGCCACGGGAAAATCACTTCCTCACCGGGCGTGGTGGTGATCTGCACCAATTGCTGGCACAGCGCGGAAGAACCCGTGCCCACCGCAACCTGGTCAAAGCTCACGCCTAAGTGCTCGGCCAGATCCTCACGCAACTCGGTGGCCGCGATATCCGGATAGCGATTGGCCTCGGCAGCGGCGCGGGCCATAGCCTCCGCGGCCTCAGGCAGCGGTGGCTGCGTGGCCTCATTAGAAGAGAGCTTGAGGGCATCATCGTGGCGCGCGCCGGGCACGTAGCCGGGGATGGCGCGTAAGTCGGAGCGAATCATGGCTACCACTCTAGGTCGTCTCTCCTGCGCGCGGGGAAGAAAGCCGGGGACAAAACCAGGGGGATAGTTTGGTCGTGGCGCATGCGGCAGGTATTGTCTTTTACGGTTCTTTCTGAACTTGGAGATGTGCCAGAGCGGCCGAATGGGGCTCCCTGCTAAGGAGTTGACCCTTCTGGGGTCCGGAGGTTCGAATCCTCTCATCTCCGCCACACAAATCCCGGGCAATTGCGCTCGGGATTTCGTTGTTTTGTCGCTTTGACGGGCTGTCCACTTAATGGCCTAAACGATAAAATGTGGTGGCCACCAAACTGGAGCTAGGCCCCTATCCTGCACGCGGGGATACGAGTATTCTCCGCGGGCACTTTTGGAGATCAAGGAGGTTTCTTTAAAAAGGAGAAACTCCAATCGTGGATAATGGAGTTATGGATAAAGCGAAGAAAATAAAAATCGGAGTTTTGCTCGTTTTAGCAGTCGCCTCTTTGGTGGTATTTATTTTGTGGCTGACTGATGTAATAGGCCTTGGCTTATTGGCCGTCCTTATTGTTGTTCTGAACGTGGCTTCTGTGGGAGTACGCATGTGGGCGGAGTATGCAGGGCATCAGTCGAAATAAGTAGTACACCGCACCCCGTTGAGCCCCAAGGTGACTTTTACGTTATCGCTGGTTCATGATTCTGCCCTGGCGCAGGTGACGGGGTGTAGGCGTGGCTCTCTGTTGATGCGCGGGCTTGACCACTTTACAGCGCCGGAAAAACCTCGTTGCGCAGGAGATCGGCAAGCTCGCACTGCGGGGCGGCGGGATCGATCCAGGCGGTTTCGGCGATTTCGGCCGCGGCGTGGGCGATGACGGGGCGCGGGTAGGTAAAGATATGCCCGCGGACGGTCTGGCCCGGCTCATTGGCGGCGGGGGCAGTGAAGGTGCCGAGCTCGGTTAGTTCAGGTAGGCGTACCTGCACGCCGATTTCTTCTTTTGCCTCACGCGCAGCGGCCTTGACTGGGCTTTCGCCTTCTTCTAGCTTGCCGCCTGGCAGCTGGAACTTTGTGGATGTGGCCTTGCGTACGCCAAGCACATGGCCAAAGGAATTGCGGAAAACGATGGCTGCGACTTCAATCATGGCCCCGATCATAACGAGGTGGCTGGGGCCGCTGGGTAGGGGCGCGGGCTTATCGGGCCTCAGTCATGCATTGAATATAAGGTAGGAAGACATGAGCGATTCGAGGTTTCCCCGCTCGGTATTTGGGGTAGGAAGCGACCCTGATCCGCGTTTTACGCTGGCGAATGAGCGCACCTTCCTCGCATGGATTCGTACCTCCCTCGCGCTGATTGCCGGGGGAGTGGCCTTGGAGGCTTTCGATGTGCCGCTGCCGGCGACCCTGCGCGCCGTGGTCTCCGCATTCATGCTGGTGGTGGCGATTGTGCTGCCGGTGGTCGCGTGGGTGCAATGGAAGCGGGCCGAGCGCGCCTTGCGGCAACAGTGCCCGTTGCCCTTTAGCATCGCCATCCCGGTGCTGGTAGGCACCATCGTCGTTATCGCGGCTGTGCTGCTGGTAGGAGAGTTACTTGTCTAGCCCGCAGCCACATGGGGAACTCTTTGACCCCGGCTTGCAGCCCGAGCGCACCCGCCTATCGTGGCAGCGCACCATCCTCGCGCTGGCGGTAATCCTCCTGGGGGTTATGCGGGTGGTCAGCGTCAGCGTGTTTCTCCCGTTGCTGGTGCTCGCGGCGGGCGTGCTGGTGCTGATCGTGGCGGTGCGGAAGCGGGCATCGCTTGTCGATGCCTCCTTGCGCACCCACCGCCACCTCCCCGGCGCCGCCGTCCTGGCCGGTGGTGCGGGGCTGGTCTCCCTGCTCGCAGCCTTTGCTTTGTGGGGTGTTTTTGCCTAAAGACAAAGTTTTCCGCCGCAGTGCTGTGTGCTGATGGGGGATACGCGTAATCTATGTGAGGCTATATCAATTACTGTGGCCACCGGCGCCGCGGTATGAGGGGCGAGAAGGGCAAGGTGACGGCGATGGCGGATACTACTGAGCAGGCCAGCGATACGGTCGAGGCATGGTTGAAGCAGGATTCTGCCATTGACCCGCAAAAAGCGCCCCGCTTGCAGGCGCTGCTTGATGAGGTGCCGCTGCAGGAGCTCATCGCCATCGTCGAGCGGCAAAATGCCATCCGCGCCGCGCTGGCCCTGCGCTTATTGCCGCGGCGTAAATCCATCGTGGTATTTGATGCCCTGGACGCCAAGCACCAGGCCGATATCATTGATGAGCTGGGCAATGCTGATGTCTATGAGTTCTTCGATGGACTCGAGCCGGAAGACCGCGTGGCCCTTTTGGATGAGCTGCCGGCGGAGATTGCGGATCGGCTGCTGCGCTCGCTTACCAAATCGAAGCGGGATGTCACCGGGGTTGTCTTGGGCTACACCAAGGGCTCTGTGGGCCGCCGCATGTCGCCCGAGGTCCCCGGCATCCATCCAGAAATGAGCGTGGAGGAAGCGCTGCGGACCCTGCGCGCGAAGGCCGATGAGCTAGAAACCATTTATGCGGTGCCCATTACCCGCGCGGATCGCCGCTTGGTGGGCGTGGTGACGCTGCGGGAAATTTTTACCGCGGAGGCCGGAACCACGATTGGGGACATCATGCAAAGCCCCATCTACGCCAATGCCAATGATGATGCGGAAGCCACCGCCAGGTGGTTCCTGCCGCTCGATATTTTGGCATTGCCCATCGTGGATGATTCAGACCGCCTGGTAGGCCTTTTGACCTGGGACGATGCCATTGACATCGTCGAGGCAGAGGATAGCGAGGACTCCGCGCGTGCCGGTGGTACCGAGGCCCTGCAGCAGCCGTACCTGTCCACGCCGCTATTGAAACTGGTGAAGTCCCGCATCGTGTGGCTGCTGGTTCTGGCGGTGTCCGCGCTGCTCACCGTGCGGGTCCTAGACGCCTTTGAGGACACCTTGGCGCAGGCCGTGGTGCTATCCCTGTTTATCCCGCTGCTGACCGGTACCGGCGGTAATACGGGAAATCAGGCGGCAACGACGGTGACCCGTGCGCTGGCGCTTGGCGATGTCCGCGGGCGCGACCTCCTCGCCGTCCTCTGGCGCGAGCTCCGCGTGGGCATGCTGCTTGGCGCCGTATTGGGCTTGGCCGGACTTGGCCTGGCAACGGTGGTCTACGGTGTGGATATTGGCCTAGTCATTGGCTCGACGCTGTTTCTAATCTGTTCCATATCCGCCACAGTGGGCGGGCTGATGCCCATCGTTGCAAAGACCATTGGCGCGGACCCTGCCGTATTTTCCAATCCCTTCATCTCCACGTTCTGCGATGCCACGGGCCTTATCATCTATTTCCTCATCGCCAAGTCGGTGCTCGGCCTATAGAGGCTCCTTCCCCATGGGGCCTAGTCCGCCGGGCGGGGGTGGCAGATCGGTGGGGGAGAATTCACATTTTGAGTAGCTGCGGTGTGTGAATTTTGAAAGTGGTGGGGGTGAATTCAGTAAAGTTTGTGGTTTCTGATGCAAATGTTTTGTAGGGTCTTAGCATGCTCTGCACGGACTGAATGATGTTCGGGATGCACCAAGGATCCGGCTCGATTGCTGGTAATTGACAGAGCTTTCACACCCCCGCCCTGCTAATTGTCTCTCTAGCAAAGGAGTTCGCGGCATGACCACCCCGCATACTCACGAATCTACCGCCCAATCAGAGGGCGCTGAGGATCCCGGTGCCCCATGCAATGAATGGCGCCGCCAGTTCATTGGCCTTTTCATCGGCCTCGCCCTAGCTATCCTCGTATTTTTCATCTTCCCTTCAAATGCCATCGAGACTGTCCAGCAGTCCACCGGTGTGGATGAGGAGGCCGATTACACGCTAAGCGCCATCCGCACCGTTGCGGCGGTGACCATCCTCATGGGTGTGTGGTGGATGACTGAAGCCATCCCGCTGGCGGCCACCGCGCTGATTCCGCTGGTCATCTTCCCGCTCGCAAGCGTGGGCACCATTAAGGAAGTCGGCGCACCGTATGCCTCTGCCACCATTTTCTTGTTCATGGGTGGCTTCCTTATCGCGCTCTCGCTGCAGCGCTGGAACCTGCACCGCCGCCTTGCACTTTATGTGGTAAAGCTCATCGGCACCTCGCCGCGCCGCCTCATTTTGGGCTTCATGCTGGCCACCGGCTTTTTGTCCATGTGGGTATCGAATACCGCAACGGCCGTCGTCATGCTGCCGATTGGTACGTCCGTGCTGGCGCTTACCGCAGAGACCGTTGGCGGTTGGGATAAGCAGAAGAAATTCGCCACTGCCCTCATGCTGGGCATCGCGTACTCCGCCTCCATCGGTTCGCTGGGTACCCTGATTGGTACCCCGCCCAATGCGTTCTTGAATGCGTACATGGCCGATACCTGGGACGTTACCCTCGGCTTCGGCCGCTGGATGGCCGTCGGCGTGCCGCTGGCGCTAACCTTCCTGCTTATCGCATGGGTGCTGTTGATTACCATCTTCAAACCGGAAATGACCGAAATTCCCGGCGGCCGCGAGCTCATCAACGATGAAATCAAGGCCCTGGGCCCGTGGACCCGCCCGCAGATCATGACCGGCATCATCTTCGTCCTGGCCGCCCTGGCCTGGGTATCCCTGCCCATCGTCCTTGGCGATTTTGATAACTATGACGATGCCATCGTCGGCATCGCCGCAGGTATTCTCTTGTTCATCTTGCCGGCCGATTCGGGGCGCCGCATCCGCCTGCTGGATTGGAAGACC
This sequence comes from Corynebacterium sp. KPL2838, assembly GCF_040225455.1. Taxonomy (NCBI): domain Bacteria; kingdom Bacillati; phylum Actinomycetota; class Actinomycetes; order Mycobacteriales; family Corynebacteriaceae; genus Corynebacterium; species Corynebacterium sp. KPL2838. The sequence goes on from NZ_JBEHFT010000005.1 coordinate 87,236, forward strand.
GCCAATGAAATGCCATGGGATGTCCTCCTCCTCTTTGGTGGTGGCCTCTCCTTGTCCTCGGCCTTCAACTCTTCCGGATTATCCCTGTGGATTGGTGAGATGGCCAAGGGGCTCAGCTCCCTGCCCATCGTGCTCATCGTCGCGGCCGTGGCCGCCCTGGTCCTCTTCTTGACGGAGATCACCTCCAATACCGCCACCGCGGCGACCTTCATCCCCATCATGGGCGGCGTCGCCGTGGGCGTGGGTCTGACCACCGAAGGCGATATCAACGTCCTGCTGCTCACCATCCCGGTCGCCTTGGCCGCAACCTGCGCCTTCATGCTGCCGGTGGCAACCCCGCCGAACGCCATTGCTTATGGTTCCGGCTACGTCAAGATTGGCGAGATGATCAAGGGTGGCGTTGGCCTCAACGTCATTGGTATCTTCCTCATCACCCTCACCGTCTTCCTGCTGGCGGTACCGATCTTCGGGCTGGCGGTCTAGGCGCTAAACTCCTCAATAGCTATCCTTTAATGAAAAACGTTACCATTAAAGGATGGCTACACCTGTTACCGTGCTGTCCGGATTTTTAGGCAGCGGAAAAACCACGCTACTTAACCACCTGCTCGCGAACCGGGAGGGGCGCAAGCTGGCGGTCATCGTGAACGATTTTTCTGAGGTCAATATCGATGCCGCCCTCGTTGCTGGCGAAGGCCACCTCGAGCGCGGTGAGGATCGTTTCGTGGAACTGTCGAATGGCTGCATTTGCTGCACCTTGCGCGAAGACCTCATTGAGTCCGTGGGCAAGCTGGCGCGCTCCGGCCGCTTTGATCAGATTGTCATCGAATCCACCGGCATTTCCGAGCCTATGCCCGTGGCTGCCACCTTTGAGTGGGAATTTGTCGATGGCACCACGCTTGCCGATGCCGCCCCTATCGACACCATGGTCTCCCTCGTCGATGCCTCTACCTTCTTAAACCAATTGCGCCGCGGCCGCAGCCTCGTCTCCGAAAGCATCGAGGCCACGCCCCAAGATGACCGCACCATTTCTGATCTCTTAGTGGACCAAGTCGAATTCGCCGACCTTATCCTCATTACCAAGACCGATCTTGTCGATGCTGCCGAAACCGAGCGCGTCATCGCCGCAGTCCGTGCCATGAATCCCCGGGCTCGCGTGGTGCCGGTGACCCACGGGGTAATCGAGCCGGGGCTGGTTCTCGATGCGCATTTGTTTAATACCGCAACCGCTGCCGCCTATCACGGTTACGCTGAAGAGCTTGCGAGCCCACACACTCCAGAAACCGAGGAATATGGCATCTCCTCGGTAGTCTTTCGCGCCGATCGCCCCTTTAATCGCGAGCGCCTCATCGCCGCCCTCCGGGCAAGTACGGGCCTCGTGCGGTCCAAGGGATACTGTTGGATCGATACCGACCTGCGCGTGGCCCACGCGTGGCAGCAGGCTGGGCCCAACCTGCAGATCATGCCCGCCTCTTTATGGGCCGCCAATGGCGTAACCCCCGGCACGGAGCTCGTGCTCATCGGTGTCGACTTCGATCACGAATCCACCCTGCAGGCCTTTCAAGACGCCCTGCTTTCTGATGCCGAAGCCTCCGCCCTCGTATAGCCTTCTCGTCCTTTACGCCGAGCTAAAGCGTGAACGGCGGGTGAACAATACTCCTCTGGCTATCCCGCCGAACACGGCTCTGTACAGGCGATTTGTTAGTTTTCGGGTCCGTGGGTATAGTAAATTCTCGTTGCACAGCAGAGCATACGCACTGCTTCACAACGGACTGCGCCCGTAGCTCAACGGATAGAGCATCTGACTACGGATCAGAAGGTTGGGGGTTCGAATCCCTCCGGGCGCACAAAATTTCGAATCTCGAGACATCGTTCCCAAGGCGGTGCCTCGAGATTTTTTATTTCCAGGTTTATTTTCGGGGGTGGGCGAGGCGTGCTTGAGTTCAGAGGGTCGTTGCAACACTTTCCCTTAGGAGGGTGTTGTTGTGTCTGGAGTTGTTGGCCCGTTTCATTCGTTGTCTGAGTCGGATCGTCGTGGCTTGGTGGCCATGGTTGGCAGTGGGCGTAGCGTTCGCTCGGCTGCTGGTGAGCTTGGCTGTCATTACGTGCATGCTTTGAATTTTTGCCATGCTCACAGAGTGCCAGTCATACATATAGCCAAACGAGTTGATCGCCGCGGTAGCCAGGCTTTACAGCTTGTAGAACTAGTTCAAGGCGGACTTTCGGTGCACCAAGCCGCCAAAACGTGTGGGGTGCATCCCACCGCCGCGTATGCCGTTGCTACAGAAGCTGGGTGCCATATCCGGCTATCGAGGTATGCCCGGAAAATCCGCCAAACACAGTTAAGGGTGGAATACTTACGCCTTCGGTTGGCGAGCTTGCCTGTTGGTGATGCTGGGGCTGGGGTAGGAATTGATCGTCGATTGTCTTTAGATTTCGAAAAAGGACTCATCAAATCCGGAGGGCCACGTAAAGAGTTCATACCCGTCGGCGAGGATGCCACCACGTATAAAAGACTCATGAAAGCGCTGCGCCAACGCCATGACGTTATCGAATCTGGACGGCTTCGCCGTCCTGCCTTGCCTGGCGGTGTGGATCCGTATAAACGCATCAGTGATCGCTATATTTGCTTTGAAGAACGCGTTATTATCGCCGACCTTCTTCGTGAGCATGTGCCGCTGCGGGAAATCGGGCGCCGTTTAGGGCGAAGTGCTTCGTCAATTCAGCGTGAAGTACGCAGAAACCACAGCGCTGAAGGCCCGTACCGTGCAGAAACCGCCCAGTTAAAGGCTTGTGCGCGTAGGTTGCGGCCGAAAATACCGAAACTGCTAGCCAACAAAAGGCTATGGGACTATGTATGCGCACAATTGCGGGCACAATGCTCCCCGGAGGAGATTTCCAATCGCCTGCCCATCGACTACCCCACAGATAAGGACATGCGCATTAGTCACGAAACGATTTATGACGCCTTTTATCTACAGTCCAAAGGAAGACTCAAAGACCTTGGCTTGGACTTGCCTACCGGCAGAAAGAAACGCAAGAAACGCTAAACACGCACCACCACACCGGCCCAGCAACGCTTCGTTGACGACATGATCCTCATCGACGACCGGCCAGAAGAGGTTACTGAACGTCTTTTGCCAGGCCACTGGGAAGGCGACCTCATCCTCGGTAAAAATAACCAATCCGCGGTGATCACGTTAGTAGAACGCGTCAGCCGATTTGTTGTGCTTGGCCACCTGGCAGGAAGGCATACCAGCAAAGAAGTATTCACAGCCCTGCACAAGGCTGTTGCTGGGATCGATAAAGCAATCTGGTCATCAATTACCTGGGACCAAGGAAGTGAAATGGCTGGCCATAAAGCCTTTACCATGGCCACTGACATTCCCATCTACTTCTGCCATCCAGGATCGCCGTGGGAGAGAGGCAGCAACGAAAACACCAACGGCAGGCTCAGGAGAAACCTTCCCAAAAACAGCGACCTGTCCATCTACAGCGCCGAGGACCTAGAGATGATCGCCAACATTCACAATCACAAGCCACGCAAAGCACTCAACTGGCGCACCCCAGCCGAAGTCATGACCAACGCCCTGACACAAACCGGTAGTATCACACCAAAGTAACCATCATCGTTGCAACGACCCCTAGAATCCAAGGTGTAGCCTAAGCGGCAAAAGGCCCGAGCTTCGATGTGTCCATTATCCGAGCCTAGACCTGAACTGCCAATAACGTAATGTGCGCCAGAATCTAGATAATGACAATCATTACCACGAAAGTCAATTTATGTTACTTTAAGTAAGTCATCGCGTACAGAAAGGGTAGTTGTGGACAAAACTTTATATACTGCCGCTTCTCTTCTGTCTTCTCTGCTGCTACTTCCTGCCTTGTCCGGAATGGCTCAAGCGGAAACAGTATAGGGGGTACAAGAAGGGGCCAAAACTGTCTTTGGTGGGAACTGCCAAAACAGGGACGAAAACGGGATCCATGTGGCGCGCAAAGGTAAAACTCACAATGATTGTTCCTTCGGTCATGCGCACGATGACGGATTTCAAAATTTTGACGTTAAGGGCAATGCCGAATGTGCACGTCTACTTGTAATGGGAGAATATAAAGGAGAACAGTGTCACGTAATTCATCCTTAGAGGTTCTGCTAAAGATTACGATTTGTGTATCGCTGTTGCTCTGTCTCGGTTATGCTATCGGCGGGTTGAATGCGATATATGTTGCTAAGACCTTGGCTGAGACGGATTCTACCTCATCGTCAGACATCTTCTGCAGGCTAGAAAACGGCTTATTTTATTTTAGGGTTGCCGGAGTTTTAGCGGTTATTTTCCTTGCGGGAACTTACGCAGTCTGGCGCAAGGCCAATAACCTCCGTAAGGGAGAGTAATCCGGTTAGTGGCTTTTCGGCTCGGTTGTTTATTGGAGGCCCGGTTTTCGCGGTCTTTATCTTCCAAACCTCAAGCTCCTCTCCCAGTAGGTTGCGTCCGGTAGCGTGGTGTCTCCAATTTCTGAGGGTCAGGCCCTACCACGGGTTACAGATACTCCACACTAGTGGATGGAACCTCGGTTGACTTAGAAGGGAGAAACGAAGAGTGGCTCAACTTCGTGTTCATTTGCCAGACAGTTTGTGCGCTTTTCATAGGTGCCAGGAAGCGTCCTGGCAGGAAAGAAATTATCAGGGTATAAGTATGGAGGAGGCAATCGATTAGCTATAGCAAAATAGCAGGTAGGTGCGGGTTTCTGGGGTGAATTAATTGCGCGTAGTCGCCAGTGATGCGAGCTACGGCGGGCTCCTCCGGAGCGCGTTGAGGCCGGGAGATTGGGTGCGATCCTGCGTGGTTCGCAGGAAAGTGGGCTCGCGGGATTGGTTGGGCCAATGACGGCATTTATAAGGTACAGGACATGTAAAGTGTTGATACAGCAACCTCCCAGACTTCCGTTGTAGAAAAAGGGAGTCGTTAAAAAACATGGGCCGTGGTGGAGACCGCTGCGTCCCATCACATCGTGAAGGAGAGTGCTAGGTGAGTACATCATCGCGCATCGTCGGGCTGGATTTGGCTCGTTCACTTGCCATTATTGGCATGATTATTTTGCACATGGCCTCGTTGGTATGGAGCACCAAGGTCATATTGTCGGGCCTTCCGGCCGCCCTATTTGCCATTGTCGCCGGCGCGACGATGATGCTCATCGGCAAGAACTATTCCGTACAGACGCTGCTGCGCCTGATTGCCCGTGGCGCCATCATTACGCTTATCGGACTGGCACTGCTCCCGGTTGGCGGGCAGATTCAGGTCGTGCTCGTTGCTATGGGTATCACCATGATGGTGGTCTCCTGGGTGCCACCGCTGAACATGTGGTGGAAGCTGGCCCTGTTCTTCGTCGCCGCCATCGCCTCAACCGTGCACTACGCGCCGTTTACCCTGCCGCAGGTCTATCCGCTGCTGGCATGGATCGCGTATTTCATCGCCGGCATGCTGCTCTTTGAGGTCTACATCCGCCCAGGTAGCTTCCGCACAGCGCTGCAGTGGATTGTTACCGCAGCCAGCGCGGTGATTGCCGCGGTTGGCACCTACTTCCGCTTCGAGCCGGATATGCCCAGCTGGCTGCGCTTTACCGGCCACACCGGCGTAGCGGGCGAAATCCTGCTCTCCGTTGCAGTGGCAGCAGTGGTGCTGCACCTGTGCCTGCTCATCGGCAGCGCGGTACCCAAGCTCGTCTACCCCTTGGCCGCAATGGGCACGATGTCCCTGACCGTTTATGTCTTGCACGTGCTTTCCGCTTATTACTGGCAAAGCAACATCTCACTGCACAACACCGCGTGGGCGTGGGCATTTATTGGCCTATTCCTCGTGCTCGCCACCATCTGGCGGAAATTCCTGGGCCAAGGCCCCCTCGAAAAGGCCGTCTCCACCGCCGTTAAACTCGCCGTTCCTGCTGGAAAGAAGGACTAAAATGTCGCGTAAATTTGCTACCGCTTTGACCACCGCCGGCATCATCGGGATGTTGGCGGCCCCCGCCAGCGCCCTTGAGCACGGCGAACCCGCCCCCGATAACGCCGAGTCCCAGACCGTCGCCGCGCTCAAGATGGGCCGCATAGGCAACTTCGGTGACTGCACCGGCACGCTGGTGGATAAGCAGTGGGTGCTTACCGCCCGCCACTGCCTGGAGTCCGTCAATAACGAAGGCACCCAGGCCCGCCTGGGAGGCAAGGTCTATGACGCGGATTCGTGGGCGCTGTCCCCGCTTTCCGACGCCGGATTGCTCCACCTCACCGAGCCCGTCACCGATATCAAGCCGGCCAAGATCTCTACCGATCTTCCAGAGACCGGCGACCTTGGTGCCCTGTATGGCTGGAGCAGTAGCTCCTCCATGGCGCGCAAGGGACAGCTGCCGATGGCAGAGATGAAGGTCTCCGAAATTCTAGGCGGCGGGCCAAGCGATGACGCCGCACAGAAGCCAGGCGCCGATAAAGAGGCCCCGGAAGGCTACGAGTCCGTTCCCGCTGAGGAAGCCATGCCCGGCCTCAAGATGCCGGGCGGCTCCAAGCCGGATGCCGGCATGAAGGTTCCTGAAGGCTACGAATCCGTGCCCGCCGAAGAGGCGATGCCCGGCGCCATGATGCCGGGATCTGGTTCGGGATCGGATAAGCCCAAGGTGGTCTCGCCGGGTGCCACCAAGCCGGGCGCCGAGCAGCCGCAGATAGTCAAGCCTGACGGCAACGGTGGGGAAGTAATGCAACCTGGCCAAGGCGGCATGGCCCCGATGATCAGCAGCCCGATCCTCGATGTCCACTCCACCGGTAATGCCGGCATGCAGGGCGGCGATTCCGGCGGACCGTTCTTCGTGGGTGGAAAGCTTGCGGGCCTAGCTACCGCGGGTACTTCCAATGCGGACCCGGATTTGCCCTCCCCAAGCGCGGCTATCACCACGCTCGCCGGCACCAAGGACTGGGTAGACGGCGTGATTAGCGGCAAGGATAAGGACGCCATCTTGACCGCGGAGACCACGCCTACCCCGCAGGCAACGCCGCAGACCAGCGGCGACCGCCCGTGGATCTACTTCACGGTAGCGGCCATTGGCCTTATCGGTGCCGCGGCGGCCGCGCGCACCTTCGCTACCGGTGCTGGCAACGGTGCCGCCCGCAAGTCGCGCCGCTAAAAAATCTCGATGCGCCCGCCCAAGGACTCGGTCTGGCGCAGCTGCGCCACCCACTTCGGGCCACCGGGGTGCAGGCGCAGCACCGGGCGAGAGGAAATCTTGACCGGGGAGACCGATTCCTTGCGCGCGCCCGACCTGGCCTCGATGCGGGTGCGGGCGCGGTAGCCGGCATCGGCAAGCTCGGCGATGGAAGGCTCGGGGGTGGCGAGCTTCTCCCGGGCATCGTGAAGCAGCTCCAGCGCCTCATCCAAGGCCTCTACCAGGGCCGGGGCATTGGTCTCGCACATCTGCCGCACGAGATCCGGGCGGGTTCCGGCCACCCGGGTCGCATCCTTGAAGGAACCGGCGGACAGGGACTGTGCCAAAATGCCGCCATTATCGCCCACCGTGGCCAGGGTCTCCGCAAAGATATGCGGCAGGTGGGAAATGCGGGCGACCGCCGCATCGTGGTTGGCCACACGGATGGGCACGGCCTCTGCATGCACCATCTGGGTCATGCGCACGACGTCTGTAAAAGTCTCAATCCATTTCTTAGGGATCTTTTCCCCGCGCGCCTCATACTCGGCGGCGTAATCGTAGGTAATGCCCCACGCGGCGCGGCGGAAAAGCCCCGTCTGGGAGTGATCCCACCCAGATTTCGAGGTACCCGCCATGGGGTGCCCGCCCACGTAGCGATCCTCCATGCCGCGGTCACAGACCTGCTGGCGCACGGGGGTTTTCACGGAGACCACGTCCGTAATGCCGCAGCTAGGGGCGTGTTCCTGAATGGCATCCAAGACGCTGCCCACCGCGGTCATGGGAACGGCGATCACAATGAGCGCCTCTTCAACCTCGGCGCGGTTAAGCACCGCGGGCAAGTCATCATTGACGTCAAACCCCTGCTTGACTGCGGTGCGAGCGGCGGACGTCGAGTGGTTGTATCCAAATACGTCGTGGTTATAGCCCGCGAGATCGCGCAGCAAGGAACCACCGATGAGGCCGAGGCCGATAATGCAGATGGGGCGTTGAACATCTTGAGAACTCACGGTGACAATTGTGGCACAACACGACTAATCTCACGAGGTATGAGCAACGAAAATTACTCTTTCGCGGTTACCGTCGCCCGCAACGAGGGACAATGGGTCGTGCGCAGCTTCGATGATGACTTTGAGGACCCGCAAACCTCCATCACCGCGGTGCGCGCCCTGCGCTCCGAAGGCGCGGCTTTCGCCCTTCTCTGCGTCGAAGACGCCTACTTCATTGCCGTGCGGCCCGTGCCCGGCGGGGTGAAAATGCTAATTTCGGACGCCACCTACGGCGTTGACGATGACTTTGCCGCGGACTTCATGGAGCTCAATGACTATGAGATTCCAGACGTGGACCCGGAAGAGGCCGAACCCTACGGCGAGGGCGACTTCGATATCTTCGCTGATCTGGGCCTATCCGAGGATCAAGTGGGCTATATCATCGACGATGAGGACGATTGGCCCTCCGATATGCTCCTGCGCATTGCCGGCGACCTGGGCTTTGGGGATGAGCTAGAAGACGTCATTGATAACGCCTAAGCCCCTGCAGCGCGCGCAGGAACGCATGCAGCGCGCCCTCGCAGTGGCGCGCCAGACCCCCGCCGGCGATGTGCCGGTTGGGGCGGTGCTTTACGATGCCACCGGCCGCGAGCTCGCCACCGGCGTCAACCGCCGCGAGCAATTGCGCGATCCCACCGCCCACGCCGAGGTCGAGGCTATCCGCCAGGCGGTGCGCGTCCACGGCGATGGGTGGCGCCTGACCGGCTGCGAGCTCGTGGTCACCTTGGAGCCCTGCGCCATGTGCGCCGGTGCCCTGCAAGCCGCGCGGGTGAGCTCGCTGGTTTTTGGCGCCTTTGAGCCGAAGACGGGTGCGTGTGGCTCGCTTGTCGATGTCCTGCGTGCCCCCACCGCACCCTTTACCCCACAGGTCCGCGGCGGCATGCTTGAAGAGGACTGCGTGGCGTTGCTAGAAAAATTTTTCACCACATTGCGCGAAAAGTGGGTATAGTAGCTGTCGCACTGTAAGCGACTCATTTAAGGAGAGAGAAAATGGGCGATTTGGAAAACAAGAAGGACGACCTCGCAGGCAAGGCAAAGGAAGCTTTCGGCGAGGCAACCGGTAACGAAGACGTAGCCAACGAGGGCAAGGCCGATCAGGTCGCTTCCGAGGCTAAGGACAAGCTGTCCGATGCTGCTGACAGCATCAAGGACAAGGCTAACGACATCATCGGTGGCCTGAAGAAGGACTAATTTTATAGTCCTTTATAGCGAAATCGCTGCGCTGGCTTAGTGCTGGCGCGGCGATTTTGTTGCATCGGGGGTCCTCCCGTAATCTGGAACGCGGTGGCGTGTCCGAGCGGCCGAAGGTGATCGCCTCGAAAGCGATTGTTGGGTAACCCCCAACCGCGGGTTCAAATCCCGCCGCCACCGCGCAAGGCCCCGACCTGTTGATGCAGGTTGGGGCTTATTTTAGTTTTCTTCGGCGGGGAGTTTTGGGGTGACTTAAGCGTCGTGCTTTGTGCGCGCAGCCCGCGCGCGGCGGCGCTGCAGGGTGGGGAGGAACCACGTCACGACGGCAGCGATGACGGCCATGGCGCCCGCGCTCCACGCGAGGTATTTCACGGGGGTGAACCACCACGCCAGGGCAGCGATTACTGCGATGACGATCCATACGGCGGGTACGAGAAGGCTGGGTTGTTCGGCCCACGGTTCCCGGGGGAATCGGCTGCGCGCCTCTGCACGGATGCGGCGCGGCGTTTTACGTGCAAGCGCCAAGGAACAGGCGACCACAAAGGCCAAACCGATACCCGCAATGAGCAGGTTGCCGCTTACGCCGCCGAACATGAATACGCCGACGGAAAGCGCTAAGGACAAGCGTTCACCGATCGTGAGTGGGAAGTTCTGTGTGGGATCGACATCTGGATAGATACTGTTGAAGATGTCTTTGCGGGGGTCGTTGTGCATTTTTGTTTCTTATAGGGGGTGGTTTATTGACAATCAAAAGAAGTTAGGTCAGGATACACTTACTTCACTTAGGCAAGCTTAGCCTATAACATTTTTAGGCACGAAAACAAGGTTCTCAACATGATTGGAAAACTGTGGAAGTCGGCATTCGGTATTATCGTCGCTGCTTTCCTCGTCGCGGCATTCGCCCCACTTTTGTCTTCTGCCCCGGTTGCCCACGCAGATGAATCCTGTACATGGAAATGGGGCATCAAGCAGTCATTCCGCAGCTACGTCAAAGGCAATATCGCCCACGGTGGATGGGGTGCCAACGGCATTGGATTTACAGGCGACGAACAGGGCGATGGTGCGTTCGTCTTTACTGCAGGAAAGCCCGATGCGTCTGGTGGAAACGTCACGATTCCGTTCAATGGAACGCTGAACTTTACCGGTCACGATGGGGTCTTGGACATGACGATGTCGGACTTCAAGGTCAAGGCCTCTGGTAAGCAAGCGCAGATTTCCGTGGACTACGTCTCCTATGAGATGAACCGCCAAGAACTCAGCCGCGGTAAAAAGATCCAAGGCAATGATGAGGTAATCGCCACCATTAATCTGGCCAACCCCGTCAAAGATGGTGCCGGAAAGGTTGATTTGTCTGGATCTGCCACTCTGACCTCCGGCGGGGCCAAGCTTTTCACCGGTTTCTACCAGCCAGGCGAAGCCTTAGATCCGTCCTCTGGCAGCATTGCGCTTGATGGCTCGTGCTCCGGATCTGGTTCCGGATCTGGCTCCGGTTCCGGTGAGAAGCGTCCCTTGACGTCCATTACGGGTTCCTTCACGGGCTTTAACAAGGAAGCCATGGACATCCTGTCTGAAACCAATGACACGATGAACGGGATTACTACGTTCATGGGCAATACCCAGGCGTTCCTGGATGAGTTGGAGTCTTTCAACAATCGGGGCGGATCGAACTCGAATTCGGATGGTTCTGCTTCGGGTACGTCGAACTCCACTGGAGGAAACTCGGCTTCTACTAACTCTGCAGCGGGAAATTCATCACCGAGTAACTCTGGTTCGGGCGGAGGCGGCGGTGCCTCAGGAACTGGCAAAGCAGCGGGATCTGGTCCTGCGCACTCTGGAACTGCGAACTCCGGTGCCCCGGGCTCAGGTAATTCAGGTGCGGAAGCATCTGGCGGGGGCGATGCCGTCTGTGAGGCCACTGGGGTTACGCAAGCCACTGCTCAGTGGGGGTTAAAGAAATCCTTCCAGTCCTATATCACCGGATCCATTGCCCAAGGCCGATGGGATCTCTCTGGTGTTGGCTATGACAATGGACGTTTCCAATTCACGGGTAACTCCGGTGCCGTAAAAGATGGCGCGGGCTCCGTGCAATATGGCGGAAGCATGCAGTTCACCGGGCACCACGGCAAGCTGGACCTCAACATCGCCAATCTGGAAATCACCTTCAACGGCAATTCTGGCGAGCTTATCGCTGACGTGCGCTCTTCCAATATGGAAGGCAAGAAGAAAGACTTTGGGCGCACTGTTATTGGCACCTTGAGTTTTAATTCCCTCGACGTCGGCACGGACGAAGTGTCCGGTGAAGCTGCGGTATCGCTTTCTGAGGCCGGTTCCCAGGCACTCGCTGAGTTCTATGAACCAGGCACCCAGTTGGATCCGCTGAGCTTCCACGCCACCTTGGGCGGAAGCGCTGATTGCGGCGCCGTATCCGGTGGCGGCAGTTCTAGCTCAGGTTCCGGATCCGACGGATCAGGCGCGGGCGGAAACGGAAAGGGCAGCTCTGGTTCCAAAGGCGGCGCGCATGCCGCAGCCGGGGACTCAGCGCTAGCCGGTGACTCGGGGCAGGGATACGAGGACGGATCGAACAAATTCAAGGTCAAGTCCGCGACGTCTCCCGGCGGGGGCCTAGATAACCCGACCACCTATCTACTGCTCTTCATCGTCGGATTGATCATCGCCGGTGGCTCCACCAGCCGGCTTGTCATGAACAACTCTTAGAAAGATTGCCGTGAAACTCGTTCTTCGTTTCCTCGTGCCATTCCTGTGCATCTTCAGCCTTACCGCGTGCGGTGTGCAGGGAAGCTATACCGATCAGCTACCGGATCCCGCCGATCTCTCGGACCCCAGATCCTTTGAAGGTGTCAGCGATGTCAAGGATTTTGACGATATCGAGCCGGTTACTGATAAGGCAGAGCCGGCGCTTCCGGTGGAGCTTACCGATGCCGATGGTAATGACGTCACTGTCACCGATGCCTCCCGCATCCTCGCGTTGGATATCTATGGCACCTATACCAAGACTCTTAGCGGCTTGGGGCTTGCGGATAATATCGTCGGCCGCACAGTTTCTTCTACCGAGCCCAACCTGGCGGATCTCCCGGTGGTGACCGAAGGCGGCCACAATATCAACGTGGAGGCGGTGCTGGAGCTGCAGCCGACGCTCGTCATTGTGGATCACTCCATTGGCCCGCGCGATGCCATCGATCAAATCCGGGCGGCGGGTGTCACCACCGTGGTGATGGAACCTGAGCGCACCATCGATTCGGTGGGCGAGGACATCACCACGCTTGGCGATGCCCTCGGCTTGCCCGACGAAGCACGCGAGCTAGCCGAACGATCTACCAAGGAAATCGACGAGGCAAAGGGAGCCATCAAAGAGTTGGTTCCCGATGATCCGATGCGCATGGCGTTTCTCTATGCGCGCGGAAACGGCGGCGTTTTCTTCATCATGGGTGACGGTACCGGTGCGCAAGACCTGATTGAAGGCATCGGCGGCGTGGATCTGGCTGCAGAAAACAACCTTTCCCATGCAGAACCTGCTAATGCTGAGGCGCTGGCGCGCATCAATCCAGAGGTGATCATCATGATGACTAATGGCCTGGAATCCACCGGCGGCATTGACGGCTTGCTGGAGCGGCCCGGCGTTGCTCAGACCACCGCCGGCCAGAAGAAGCGCATCGTGACTATCCCGGACGGCCAATCGTTGGCATTTGGTCCCATGACAGGGCAAACGCTGGTGAAGCTAGCAAAGGCTGTGTATGACCCGGACAATGAGTAAGGGCACGGACACCTTCGCGCGCCGCCGCACGCAGCGCACTTGGGTATTCGTACTCCTGGGGATTCTCACCGTGCTCGCGGCGCTCATCTCCGTCGTGCTGGGGCAATACTATGTACCGCTGTCTGATCTCTTCCCCATTTTGGCAGCCGGGCACGGTGAGGATTCCTTGACCGCAAGCGTGGTGTGGGACATCCGCCTACCGCGCTTGGTATTAGGGCTTGTGGTGGGCGCGGCCTTGGGCGTGGCCGGTACGCTGATGCAGGCGGTGTTCGCCAACCCTTTGGCAGAACCCTCCATTATCGGCGTTACCTCTGGTGCGGGCGTTGGTGCGGCCGTGGTCATTGTCTTCAATATCGAGTTCTTCGGTACCTTTACTGTTCCCGCGGCAGCCTTCCTGACCGCGTTACTGGTTACCTTCATCATTTATCAGCTGGCGCGCTACAACGGGCGCGTGGCCGTGGTACACCTGATTCTCACCGGCATCGCTATCAATGCGGTATGCAACGCCATCATCTCTTTCATGGTGTACTTGGCGCCGACCGCCAACCGCGAAGCGATCATTTTCTGGCAGATGGGCTCCCTCAACGGCTCGCAGTGGAAACACGTCTGGGCGGTACTGCCCATCGTGGTGGTTGGCCTCGCAGTGGCCTTGCGCCTGGGCAAGCAGTTGGACGTCCTCGCGCTCGGCGAGCGCGCCGCCGCACATGCCGGCGTGAACGTGCCGCGGCTGCGCATCGTGGCGATCGTGGCATCGGCAGTGCTGACCGCCGCGGCCGTTTCCTTCGCCGGCCTCATTGGCTTTGTGGGACTTATCGTTCCCCACCTGCTGCGCAGCATCGTCGGACCAGAAAACCGCATCCTGCTGCCGGCTTCCGCCCTTGGCGGCGCTGTACTCATTGGTTTCGCCGACGTGGCAGCGCGCACGATGATTCCTTTTGCGGATCTTCCCATCGGCATTTTCACCGCCCTGGTGGGTGGGCCAACGTTCTTCATCTTGCTGCGTCGCATGATGCGCAAAGGAGTGCACTGATGATAAACGCTAAAGACTTAACCGTTCGCGTGGGGGAGCACACCCTCGTGGACCAGGTATCCTTCACCGCTCAAGCGGGCGAAGTTACAGGACTTATCGGTCCGAACGGCGCCGGCAAATCCACCGTCCTAGCTGCCGTGGCTGGGGACATCGACTATTCCGGTGAGATCACCGTGGGTGGGTTATCGCCCAAGGCGCCAGCGCGAGAGCTCGCGCGCACGCGTGCGGTGATGCTTCAAGACGTCTCGGTGTCCTTCGAATTCCTTGTTCGCGATGTCGTTGCGATGGGGCGCCGCCCGTGGGAAGGAACTGCCTACGCAGACCTCGACGATGACTTTATTGACGCCGCCCTCGATGCCGCCGGCGTCGCGCACCTAGCGGGCCGAGACATCAGCACGTTGTCTGGTGGTGAGCGCGCCCGCGCGGCCTTCGCACGGGTGCTTGCTCAAAACACCCCGATTATCTTGCTCGATGAGCCAACGGCCGCGCTGGATATCCGGCACCAAGAACAACTGCTGGGCTCAGTGAAAGCCCTTGCTCGCGAGGCAGGCGTCGCCGTCCTCGTGGTGCTGCACGACCTCAACGCGGCAGCAGCATATTGCGATCATCTCGTATGTCTGTCGTGCGGGGGAGCAGCAGCCCAAGGGCGCGTAGATGAGGTCTTTACCAGTCCCACATTGTCTCAAGTGTATGGCTGGCCGATATCCGTCGATGGGCTGCAGGTACATCCACAACGTGCCACGCCCACCATTAACCCACTCTTCTCGCATAAATTGGAGGATTTCCATGTTTAAGAAAGTAGTGGTCACCGCTCTCGCGGCGACCGCGCTTACCGTGCCACACGCTTCTGCGGAAGAAACCTGCACCATCGAATCCGGGTCCTTGAACTGGGGCATCAAGTACTCGTGGCGTTCCTATCTCAAAACCGGTTTCGCTGCTGGTGATTGGTCCACTAGTGGCCCAGTGACGCAAACCGGTGATCCTAAGGGGAAGGATTTCTCTTTCGGCTTCGAGGTCGATCCTGAAACCTCTACGGTAACGGTAGATGAGGAGGGCAATGTGGTGTCGTCCAATATCGAGAGCAAAGACTCCTCGATAACGTTCACCGGTCACCACGGAGCTCTGCATTCCACGGTAGTGGCACCTTTCATCAAGACCTCCGGTAATGAAGCCCAGCTCGGTTCCGGCTACGAGGTCTATCACGTAGAGGGTAAGAATATGCTTCAATACACCGTGGACGACCACATCGACGCTAATAAGCGCACTGGGGATGGGATCTTTGGCCACGGCACGGCGCGATGGACCAAGGAGGGAGACACGCTGACCCTTTCTGTCAGCGATGTGCGGTACAAGGAGCAGCAGGGGACAAAAGATGGAAAAATCGAGGGCGTAGACCAACTTTTCATGGGCATGTATAGCTCAGAGAACAAGCCTGAGCTTGATGATGCCCACCTAACCCTCAAGGTTTCTCCTGGTTGCGGCCAAAAGAAGGATGAAATGCCGCAGAACGAACCTGCTCTGCAGCCGCCGGTAGCTGCGCCGGAAAAGGAAGAGCAGCCACAAAGTCAGCCACCGAAGGACAATCCAGCTCCGCAGCCACCAGCGACCTCACAGACCCCGGCACCGCCGAAGAAGCCGGAGACTCCAAAGAGCCCTGAGACTTCGGAGTCTAAGAAGCCGGGAACTGATAAGCCAGAGAAGGACACTCCCTCCGGTTCTAGTTTCGCCAAGGTGTGGAACTACATCTTGGGCGTGGCAACCATTGGCAGCATGTTTGCCATTCTTGGGCAGGCGTTTATAAAGTCGGGCGCCCTTGAGAGCGTGCGTGCTCTACTCCACCGATAACAAGCTGCTGATCCGATAATAGGGGGTCAGCGGCGCGGGCGGTGTCGGCAGCCGCATCCCGAAGCCGCGCGCACCGCAGGCGGTGGGGTAGGGAGTTAGTTCTTTTGGTTGATTTCTTCCCACAAGCCTTGTAAATAAGGATTGCCTAACCTTAAATTTATATTGAGACATTAGGTAAGCATTACTTTGGAGGAAGTCAGTGACTGTGACGCTTAAGAAACCGTTATCCGTCGCATTGCGTGAGGAGACCGCCCACGCCCATGAGAATGCGGAGGGCTCGGCGTTTATGCAGCGACTCATGTCAGGCCAGTTGAGCGCTGGGGCCGCCGCCGATTTAAGTGGTCAGCTGTGGTTTGTCTATGAGTCTCTGGAGCGTGCAGTCCGTAGTGTGGCACATACTCCAATCGCCGGTGCGGTGGCAGATCCACGCCTTGAGCGGCGCTTCGCTCTGGAGGCGGATCTGGCGGCGCTCGTAGGCGCCGACTGGCGTGAAAAGATCCGGATCCTGCCGGCCACAGCATCCTACGTTGCCCGCCTAGAAGAGGTGTCCGGCAGTGCGGTAGAAGTGGTGGCCCATCACTATGTTCGGTATCTCGGTGACGTCTCCGGCGGCCAGGTGATTGCCGCGCGCCTCGGCGCCCTTTATGACATCGAACCGGATGCGCTGAACTTTTATGACTTCAGCGCCATTGGCAAGATTCCGCCGTACCGCAAGGGGTACCGCGAACGCCTTGACGGCCTCATGCTGACCGCGGAACAGCGCGAGGCTTTGCTCTCGGAGGCGCAGCGCGCATTTGCTTTCAACTCGGGGATCTTCGCCGAGCTTGATAAGCGCCACTGATTTACTTTTTCTAATTTTCCAATTAAGGTAAGGCTCGCCTAATCCTTTAGGTAAAGCTTCACCATTGCTCTCAAGAGGAGAAATTCATGAAAACAATATCCGTCATCGCCGCTGGAGCGGTTGCATTCGGCGCCGTCACCACCCCAGTAGCCTCTGCCGATGAGGCTCCAGCCACTGTCCCCGCCGTGGAATCTGGCCAATTGAACTGGCCCATCAAGGAGTCTTTCATTCACCACGTGGACACCAGCCCGCTTGCCAAAGGCGTAATCAATACCACCGACGGTGCGGAGAAGATAGGAAAGGACTTCACCTTCCCGGTCGATGCGTCCCACACCACGCTGGATGCTGAGGGAAACGGCACTATTGGCACTCAGGGAACCGTGCACATTCAGGGCTATCCAGGCTTTGGCCCTAATGGTTCCTACGGTGTCGATCTCACATTCTCGGATATCAAGGTAGAAGTAGCAGGCCAAAACGCCACCATCACTGCGGACTATAAGCTTACGGGCGCCTCGGGCCCGCTTAAGAACAAGCCGGTTGAATTGTCTGGCGATGACGCCGCAATCTCTACCTTCACGCTAACTGAGTCCTTGGTACCGGAAACCGGCAAGACCTATGCCACAACTGATGCCCCCACCTCGCTGACCCAGACGGGCTCCGACATCTTCTTGGGCAAGTACCCGGTGGGGCAACCGCTTGACGATGCCAACTCGGATCTCACCGTGGCATTCGACGGTGCCTCCGAAAACCCTAAACCATCTGACCAGGTAACCCCAGAAAAGAAGCCTTCGGGCGACAACGCTGCAGCCGATGGTTCTTCTTTCCACGGTTCTTCCTTCGGCACACTAGGCGAGACCGTCGCGGCTATTATCGAGCGGGTAAAGAAAATCAGCGCTTTCTTCTCTGACCTCGTCCTTCCTGGTCTGAGCTTGTCGAAGTTCGTTTAAACAGCGAGCGCTCTCTCGCGGCTGCATTGTCTACGCCGCTCCGCCGTGGCCACCCGATCTAGTCCTTGACTGCATTAAATGGCCACGGTTCTTTTTGGTCCGCCGCCTTGGCATCGTCTGTGAATACGGGCTGTATGGCGGCTAAATAATAGGGAATAAGGGGCACGGCAACTACACTAGGGCGAAGCTAAATCCGTCCGACTACGCGAATGCGAAGGTACATTTTCCCGTGGCTAAACTCCTCTACCGGCTCGGGCGCTGGTCATTCCTCAATAAATGGAAGGTCATCGTCACCTGGGTGGTCCTACTGGCCGCCGCCGGCGGCGCTACCGCCTTGTTGATGAAACCGATGACGAGCGAGTTCGCTATCAAAGGCACCCCGTCCATCGATGCCACTTACAAGACGATGGACCTTTTCCCGGAAGGCGGAAACCCCGCCAACTCCCCATCGGTGAACTTGGTCTTCCAAGCCCCGGAGGGCCAAAAGCTCTCGGATCCCGCCAATGAAAAGGCCATCAACGCGGTCATTTCCCACCTCGAGGACAACCTGGAGATGGGCGATACCATGCGCTTTGGCAACCCGCTTGAGGTTTCGCCGCGGCTGCAGGATGAGGTCGTCCACCAGTTCACGGAGATGGGGCTGCCGGAATCGTCCGCGCGTGCCGATGCCGATAACCTCGCCATGGTCAATGAGGATGAGACCATTGCCTATACCACCTTCGATTTTGATGCCGAATCGCCCTATAGCGTGGATCAGGCCGATAAGGACATCGTGACGGAAGCGATGGACATCGGCAGGCAGCAGGGGCTTACCGTTGAGGCCGGCGGCGCCGGGTTTGGCGATGAGATTCGGGTCAATTCCACTTCCGAGATCATCGGTCTTGGCGTGGCCTTCCTTGTTCTCATCTTTACCTTCGGTTCCCTGGTCGCTTCTGGAATGCCGCTGATTTCCGCCGTCATCGGGGTCGGCCTGGGTGCATGCGGCATGCTGATTACCACGCACTGGATAGAGCTCAACAATATGACGCCGGTGCTGGCCATCATGATTGGCCTGGCGGTGGGCATCGACTATGCGCTGTTTATCCTGTCCCGCTACCGTGCCGAGCGGGCCCGCATGTCCGCCCCAGAAGCAGCCGGTATGGCGGCAGGAACGGCGGGCTCTTCCGTGGTCTTTGCCGGAACCACCGTTTTTACCGCGCTTTTTGCCCTGCTCATTGCGCGCATCGAATTCCTCACCGCGATGGGGCTTTCCGCCGCGACAACCGTGGCTATCGCCGTCCTTGTCTCCCTCACGCTCATCCCCGCGATGCTCGGGCTTTTGGGGGACAAGGCGTTTAGCGGCCGCATCCCCGGCGTGGCCGGCAACCCTTCCCGCAAGGGAAAGGTGCGCCGCGGCCCAACCATGGGCCATCGCTGGGTACGACTGGTACAAAAGGTGCCCGGCTTGGCGATGGCCCTCGTCGTCCTCTCCCTCGGCGCCATGACCGCCCCCGTGCTCCACATGGAGCTGGCGCTGCCTGCCGATACCACCTCGAATCCCGATACCACCCAGCGCAAGGCTGCCGACCTGATGGCCGAGGGCTTCGGCCCCGGCGTCAACGGGCCGTTCCTCGCGGTTGTC
Organism: Corynebacterium sp. KPL2838; assembly: GCF_040225455.1. Lineage (NCBI taxonomy): Bacteria > Bacillati > Actinomycetota > Actinomycetes > Mycobacteriales > Corynebacteriaceae > Corynebacterium > Corynebacterium sp. KPL2838. The sequence continues at coordinate 106,705 of NZ_JBEHFT010000005.1, forward strand.
GATGCCCACACCATCAACGCCGATTCCGCCGCACTCGCCCCATTGGTGGCGGCCCAGGGCGGAGATGGCGAACCCGAAAAAGGCGCCGGCGAGCCGCCCGCCGATAACCCGGAGGATCATGCGCCTGACAACGCGCCTGAGCCCGCGCCCGACGAGGCGCCCGATCAGCCGACGGACCTGCCAGCCGACCAGCCCGGTGATCACCCCGCAGAACACCCTGTTGACCAGCCTGGCGACCAGCCAGCGGAACACCCCGCGGATCAGCCCGGCGAACAGCCAGCGGAGCCGGAAATCGCCCCCGTCGCAGAGGTCGAGGATAAGGAAGACGCCGCCGCGCCGACCAGCGCCGAAGATAAGGCAGCGCTGGCGTCCTTCCTCTACACCGCGGATCAGCTGAAGACGCTCGGCGGGGTAAAGCACGCACAAATCGTTGCACTCAGCGAGGACCAGCGCGCGGCACAAATCATGGTGACCCCGGAAACCTCGCCAACGGAAGCCGCAACCATTAATGTCGCGCACGCGCTGCGCTCTGCCACCAAGGAGATCGAAGGCACCACCGGCACCGAAATCGGCCTGACGGGCTTGACTGCCGTGCAGTTGGACATTACCGAGCGCCTGCGCGATGCGATGGCGCCTTACTTGAGCATTGTTGTGGGGCTGGCGATCGTGCTGCTGCTCGTCGTCTTCCGCTCCCTCTTGGTGCCGCTGGTAGCGGGCCTCGGCTTCCTGCTTTCGGTCGGCGGCGCCTTTGGACTCACGGTGCTGGTATGGCAAGACGGCCTGTGGGGCCTCGTCCCAGGCCCCGGCCCGCTGCTATCGTTCATGCCGATCTTCCTCATCGGCGTGACCTTCGGCTTGGCCATGGACTATCAGGTATTCCTGGTCACCCGCATGCGCGAGCACATCGCGCGGCATCCGAAGGGCACGGCGGGGCCCTATAGCGCTGTCGATGAGGCCACCATCACCGGCTTTACCCAGGGCGCGCGCGTGGTGACGGCCGCCGCCATCATCATGATTTCGGTCTTCGTGGCCTTTATCAACCAGCCGCTGCCGTTCATCCAGATCTTCGGCTTTGCCTTGGCAGCGGGCGTGCTTTTCGATGCCTTCTTTGTCCGCATGACCCTCGTCCCCGCCTCCATGTTCCTCATGGGCCGTGCTACGTGGTGGATGCCCAAGTGGCTGGATAAGATCCTGCCCACCGTAGACATCGAAGGCACCGCGCTTGAGGAAGAATGGGAAGCACAACACGCGGATGACGGTCAGAAGACCAGGGAAGAAGAGGAAAATAAGGAATGAAGGACTTAAGTTTCGACATCGATAAGCGCCTGCCCGAAGGCCCCGGCAAGCATGGCCGCAGCGGTATTATCCACACCCCGCACGGCGATATCGCCACCCCGGCGTTTACCCCAGTGGCGACCAAGGCCACGGTGAAGACGTTGACGCCGGAGCAGATTCGCGCCACCGGAACGCAGGCGATTTTGTCCAATGCCTATCACCTCTACCTGCAGCCGGGCCATGACATCGTGGATGAGGCCGGCGGCGTGGCGAAATTCGAGAACTGGCACGGGCCGACCTACACCGATTCCGGCGGATTCCAGGTCATGTCTTTGGGCGTGGGGTTTAAAAAAGTCATCGCCATGGACTTGGCGGATCTCACCGAGAAGGATATCCGCGCCGCAAAAAGGGAGCGCATGGCCAAGGTAGATGAGGAAGGCGTGGATTTCCGCTCGATTATCGATGGCTCCAAGCACCGCTTTACGCCCGAAAAATCCATGCAGATTCAGCACGGGCTGGGCGCGGACATCATGTTCGCCTTTGACGAGCTGACCACGCTCATTGATTCGCGCACCTACCAGGAAGAATCCGTGGCCCGCACGCACCGGTGGGCGCAGCGGTGCCTAGAGGAACATGACCGGCTTACCCGCGAGCGCTACCACCGCCCGAAGCAATCACTGTGGGGCGTGGTGCAGGGCGCGCAATACGAGGACCTGCGCCGCCAGGCCACCCGCGGGCTCTTGGACCTGGACCGCGCCGCGCGGGAGAAGGGCCAGCGCGGTTTCGGCGGCTTCGGCATCGGCGGCGCGCTGGAAAAGCAGAACCTGGGCACCATCGTGGGCTGGGTCTGCGACGAACTACCGGACGATAAACCGCGCCACCTGCTCGGCATCTCCGAACCCGATGACATCTTCACCGCGGTCGAAGCCGGCGCCGATACCTTCGATTGCGTCGCGCCGACCCGCCTGGCTCGCCGCGGTGGCGTCTACACCCTCGATGGCCGCTTGAACCTCACCAATGCGCGGTTCAAGCGGGATTTCAAGGGCATCGACGAGGAATTTGGCGGCTACGTCACGGAGAACTACTCGCGCGCCTACCTGCACCACCTGCTCAAGGCGAAGGAATTTTTGGCCGGCACGCTGTGCACCATCCACAATGTGGAATTCATGGTGCGGCTAGTTGATAATATCCGCGCCGCCATCAACGGCGGCTACTACGAGGACTACCGCGATGAATTCCTGGGCCGCTACTACGCGGCGTCGAAGGCGCGGTAATCTTCGCGCTTTTTCACCAGCTTGATAACAGTGGAGGTTATGGGCAAGAGGACGACCTCAATCAGCGTCTTCCACACAAAGCCCACCACCACGTAGTTGATGAAACCGCCCGTGGTGTCGATGCCGATGACGGGCGCGGCGATGGCGCAAAACAGCAAGGTATCGCCAAACTCGCCCACCACGGTGGAGGCAATCAGCCGGGAGAAAAGGCCCTTTTCACCGCTGCGCTTCTTCATCGCGGTCAGCGTCCATGCGTTGAGCAGCTGGCCCACCAGGTAGCCGGCTAGGGAGGCCAAAACGATGCGCGGCACCAGGCCCAGCGTGGCGGCGAAGGCCTCCTGGCCCTCATAGAAATCCGCCGCGGGCAGCCAGATGGCGATGTAGAAACACACCACGGCGAGCAGGGCCATCGCAAAGCCGATGTAGATGGCGCGCCGGGTGGACTTGAAGCCGTAGCACTCGGATAAAACGTCGCCCACGATATAGGCCAGCGGGAAGAGGAAGAAGGCGCCATCGGTCACGAGCGGTCCGAGCTGGACGCCCTTGGTGGCGTTGATATTAGAAATCAAAAACGTCACGACGAAAATCGTGACGAGCCAGGGGTAGAGAGTGGAATGAACGGGGATAAAGCGCACTTGAGAGGAGGGGGATTTTTCCATGCCCACTATTGTGCCAAACCGTATGCTGGGAATATGAATTCCGCGACCACCGGGGCGGGCCGCTACGCCCCGAGCCCTTCTGGCGATCTGCACTTTGGCAACCTGCGCACGGCGCTTCTGGCGTGGCTCTACGCGCGGTCGACGGGGCGCAGGTTTGTGGTGCGGGTGGAAGACATCGATAAGCAGCGCTCCTCCCGCGCGGCGGCCGAGCGCCAGCTTGCGGACCTTGCGGCCCTGGGGCTGGAGTGGGATGGCGAGGTCATCTACCAGCAGGATCGCGAGGCCGCCTATGCCGCGGCGCTCCAGAAGCTGCCGGTCTACGAGTGCTACTGCTCGCGCAAGGATATCCGCGAAGCCTCCCGCGCCCCGCACGCTATTCCGGGCCAGTACCCGGGCACCTGCCGCGCGCTTTCCGATGCCCAACGTGCCACCAAACGCGCCCAGCTCGCCGCCGAGAACCGTCAGCCGGCGCTGCGCCTGCGCGCAGACGTCTCCACCTTCACCATCCACGACGCCCTGCACGGCGATTACACCGGTGACGTCGATGATTTTATCCTGCGCCGCGGCGGGCAGGACGGCGGCTGGGCCTATAACCTGGCGGTGGTCGTTGATGATGCCTACCAGGGCATCGACCAGGTGGTCCGCGGCGATGATCTCTTATCCTCCGCCCCGCGACAGGCCTACCTGGCCTCCTTATTGGGGATTGCACCGCCGAGCTACGTGCACGTGCCGCTGGTCCTGAATACCGCGGGCAAGCGCCTGGCCAAGCGCGATGGTGCGGTGACGATGCGGGAGATGGGGGAGCCGAGGGGTATCGTCAAGCAGCTGGCGCAGTCTTTGGGCTATGAGGCAGAGACCGCCGCCGAGCTCCTCGCGCAATTCCGGCCGGAGGAATTGAGCCGCGAGCCGTATATTTGGCGGCCGTAATACTATCGAGCCCATGGAAGTTTTACTGGTTCTCATCGGGCTCATGCTGCTGACCGTCTTCGTCGTTGCGATCGGCGATAGGGTCGGGCTGCCCTGGCCCGCGCTGCTGACGATTATTACCGCCTGCGCCGTTTTCGTGCCGGGGCTGCCGCAATTCGACATCCCCACCGAGCTCATCCTTCCCATCTTCTTGCCGCCGCTATTGTGGGCGCTGGCGCGGCGCACGTCCTGGGGCGTGATTCGCGGGCAGTGGGTGACCATCCTGAGCCTGTCCGTGCTGCTTGTCGTCGCCACCACCCTGGCCGTGGGCGCGACCGCCTACGCATTCCTGCCGGGGATTAGCATCGCCGCCGCCATTCTCATCGGCGCGGCCATCGCCCCGCCGGACCCCGTGGCCGTGGACGCGGTGGCCGAGCCCGCCGGCATCCCGCGCCGCATCATCACCACCTTGCAAACGGAGGGGCTGTTTAACGATGCCGCCTCCATCGTCGCCTTCCACCTCGCGCTCGCCGCCGTGACCCAGGGCGGCGATATCTCCTTTGGTAGCGGTGTGCTGAGCTTCCTTTATTCTTCCGTTGTCGCGCTTGCCATTGGTTGGCTCATCGGGCGGCTGACGGCGCTGTTTATTACCCGCGTCCACGATGTGGTCGCGCGCAACGCCCTGACCTGGGTGGTTCCTTTCGCCACCTTCCTCGTGGCCGAGGAATTAAAAGCCTCCGGTGTTATCGCCGTGGTCATCGCCGCCGTCGAGCTCAACTCGCGCGCTGATATCCAGGCCGAGGACCGGCTTTCCGGCCAGTCTTTCTGGGAGACCATGGAGCTGCTGTTTACCGGCGTCGCGTTCGGCCTAATCGGGCTGACGGTTAATACGGCCATCGCGGAGGTCGGCTCGGATTTGTGGCACTCCGTCATGGTCGGCGTGATCCTCTCGCTGGTGGCCTTCGTGGTGCGTTTTGTGTGGATGTTCTTCTACTACCGCCTCAACGTCTCGCGCGGGCGCCCGCACGTTGCCCCGCTGCGGATGCAGGAGGTGCTGCTGATGACTTGGTCCGGCATGCGCGGCCTGGTGACCTTGGCGCTGGTTCTATCCATTCCTACCGGCGTCTTCGCCTTCCACCACGAGCTAGCCGTTATCGCCCTGACCGTCCTGTTGGTCACCATGGTGCTGCCCGGCCTGCTGCTGCCGTGGCTGATGAGGCAGCTCGATCTCACTGAGGCCTCTCAGGCCGCCAACGATAAGATGCGCGCCGCGGTGGTCTCGCGGGCGCGCGCCGCCAGCATCGATGCGCTATCGCAATTCCGCCCGGAAGACGATGCCACCGGCGAGGCCGAAACGGTCGATCCGGAAATTTCCGCCAACGTCATCCAGTGGTTTGAGGACCGCCTGGGCGATGGCGAAAACCCCGCCGAGAATAACGACGAGCGCAAGCAGCGCGCCGAGGAGGCCCGCCGCGTCGCGCTGGAGGCCCGGCGCACCGCGCTGAACGCCGCGCAGAGCGAGCTCCTAGTCCTGCGCAAGGATCGGGCCTTCAATCCGGCCATCGTGGATGAGATACTGGAAGAGATCGACCGCATGGTCATCGGCACTAAGCACCGGGAGATTTAGCCCATGGATCCACAACACTATGCCGAGCTCGAGGACGCGATGGACTACCTCTACGATTTCCTCGACGAGGACTTGGCGGACCGCGTGCGCGCCGAGCGCGAGTTCGTTCCGGCGGGCTTAGAAAGCTTGCTTGCCGATGACTCCCTCGACGACTACGTCTGGCTCTGGATCAAAGATTCCGGGCCGAATGGCTTCCGGCAGTACCTGCGCGATGGCGGTTATTCCGAGGCCGAGGTGCGCCAGACCTTTGCGTGGGCGCGCAGCGAGTGGGGCATGAATACCCCACCGCATATCGCGTGGCTTAAAGAGGACGGCTACGAGCCGCCGCGCATCGATTAGGCCAGGCGGTACGGCCCCGCCTTGCGCACCGCCGCATCAATGACCTCCGGGTCCACCGAGACGGACTCAGCGTGCTTGATGACGACATCCGCGGTGGCATCCCCGGTCATCTCGAAGGTGGCTTGGCCCATTCCCGTATCAGCAAAGATACCGTAGAGCTTTTGCAGGCACTTGCGCACGTCATTGTCATTGCGGATGCCATCGATGGCGATGCGGGTTTCGGTGACAGAAGGTTTATCAGTCATAGAAACAGATTCTAATCCTTCGGTATTAGATGCGGCCGTTGAAGGCCTGGAGCGCGGAATCCTCGCGGGTGCCGCCGCGGCCATCGCCGTAGTCGGCGTAATCACCAATCCAAGCAATCCGCGATACCCACTTCACTGCCTTATACCCGTGGTTCGATTCCACGCGGGCGCGCACTGGGGCGCCCAAGTGCAGATCGATGTCCTGGTCATTGCGCGAAATCGCCAAAATGGACTGATCCTCCATAGCAGTCTCGATATCGAAGGCCGCGTAGAAAGGCTCGCGCGGGCGGTTATCGTACATCTTTTGCGCCAAGCCATAGGACTCGATGAGCACGTAGTTGGCGCCTTCGGGGCGGGGGCAGAGTAGCTCGAGGACATCGGCAAGCTTGGGTCCTCCCCACTTGGAGGTCGCAGACCATCCCTGCATGCAGGTATGCGTGGCGATGTAGGACGTCTGCGGCAGCTCGCGCAATTCCTCAAGGGTGACGGTCTTTTCGGTGCCGTTGACATCATCTGCCACGGTAATGGCGTAGTCCTCCCAGCCATTGCGCTTGTACTCGGTCCACTCCGGGGACTCCTTCTCCGTCGGCGGCAGGCCGTTGGTCCAGTGGAAGGAGGAAATGGGCATCGGCGAGTCCTTGGTTTCCTTGGGCTTGCGCGGGTGGAAGTGGTTCAGCGAAAGCTTGCGGCCAATTTCGGTGAACGAGACCAAGAAGTTATGTGCCCGGACGCGGTCCGCCAAGGTCCAATAGGACAGGGCAATCCAGAAGATGATGACCGCCACGATGGTGATGACGACGGTGGTAAAGGCCTGCACATAGCGCTCGGTGGAGACGTCACCGAAGACGATGTGGACCATGTTGTACTCGCGGTGCACGAAGAAGACCAGCACCACGTGGACCAGGATGAACGCGGACATCAAGACCATGCCGATAAAGTGCAGCGACCGCGCACCTTGATGGCCGCCCAGCATCTTTACAAACCACGGGAAGCGCACGCGGATGGCCGGCGACATCCCCAGGCCGGTCACCATCATGAAGGGCGCGACGATGAAGATGACGAAGGCGTAGGCAAGCTGCTGGAGGGCATCGTAGGGCGTGAAGTGCTCGATGCCGGGGGCGCTGAGGCTGATATAGACCTTGAAGGTATCCCAAGCCTCCGGGATGATGTCCCAGGACGTGGGGATGAGGCGCTGCCACAGGCCGGTGGCAAAGAGCAGCACGACATACACCAGGCCATTGAGGACCCACAACATGACCGAAAGGCCGTGCCAGTGGCGGCCCAGGCCAATGTTTTCGCGGCCCGGCAGAGCCACGACCGGTGACCACGAAAGCTCGTCCATCAAAGAGGTATATACGCCCTCTTCCTTGGGCAGCTTGCGCTTGGTAAAACGCAGCCATTCGGTGCCAGGCGCGCAGTCATTGCGCCACCACAGGCGCGGCATGGAAGAAAGCATTTCCAGCCCGGAGCGCAAGAGCATGCCGATGAGTACAAAGTTGATGAGGTGCGTCGCGCGAAGCCACAAAGGAAAATCGGGGTTTTCGCCGAGAGCCAAGACATAGTCCATGGGGGAGCGTCCTAGGGAGATAGTTTATGGGAAAAGGGCTATCTCTATTTTGACGGCTTTTCATGGATTAAACAAGCAGGGCGGATTCTAGGGGTCGTTGCAACGATGATGGTTATTTTGGTGTGATACTACCGGTTTGTGTCAGGGCGTTGCCGAGACAAATTCCTCTGTGCTGCACGCACGAACTTAGCGAGTATGCCGGCATCGCGGGCCAGTGGGGAAGTAGCGGGCAGTTCTGCCAGTATTGCTTGCAGGTGTTTGACTGCGCTGTTGGAGCCGTCTCGCGCGTACTCGTAGTCTCCACCGTGTCCGTGGGCTTTGATGAATAGGGCGCACAGGTGTGCGTCCTGAGCTTCATGAATAATGTCAACCATTCCCCCAGATCTCCTAGTCACCCCTTTTTCCAAGTGCTTTTTATTTTTCCCGAAGCCCGCCACGCTATGACCAAGTTAACGACCTGAACGGAGGTTAGCCTCATAATCCAACCGACCCCTTTTTGTTCGGACTCCGCCTGTTTCGTGATGTTTACGTCACTACATTCAGCAGGATCGGGCTTCCCAGAGGTGAGAATTGCGATTGTGCATACAAGTCCCATAAAAAGAGGGACAAATATGGGAAACTTTGTTGTACTAGTCACCATAAACAGGCCTATGCCGACTAGCAGTAGGACCACGAAGGGGTCAAGTCCGTTTGAGTGGTGTTTCTACCTTTCGATAGAGCATGCAGTGTGATGGTGTCAGGGGCCAGCACGTGCTCGGTGCTTTAACTGGTTCATGCGACCTCCTTGGTGGTGTCAGCGTCTATGACGTTTGAAGCGTCCTGGGTTTAGTTCCTACCTCAGCTAAGGAAGGATTGTGATGTCTAGTGACTTTTTGGACTCGGAGTCCATTGACTTTTTGGACTCGGAGTCCAGTTAGTTTTTTGACGCGGAGTCCAGGAAGTTTATGGACAGGATGTCTAACGACTTTTTGGACTCTGGCTTCTTGACAATGTGGGGATGGCAATTCCCATTACTCTCCGCAAGAAGATAGCGGATTTCGACCCCATCCGTGAGGGCATCACGGTCCAGCAGTTCTGCAAGAACATCGGCGTATCGAAGCAGACGTACTACAACATCAAAGCACGTATCGCCGAACGCGGGCGGGCTGGCATCGTGCCCGACAGCACGGCACCACTGAACCCGCGACGGGTCTACGATGACAAGATTCGACAACAGGTCCTGCAAGCTCGCGGTACGTTAAGAGCCCGCGGCCAAGACTGCGGCCCATGGTCAATCTTCTACTTCTTCCTCGACGAACTCGGCTACGACCAACCACCGTCACGAGCTTTAATCGCACAATGGTTGCACGAGGCTGGCGTCGCTGACATCAATGCACGTAAACGACCGCGTAAGTCCTACAGGCACTTTGCCAGGGGCGAAGTCAATGAACTGTGGCAGATCGATGCGTTTGCCTACAGACTCTTCGATGTGCCTCACACGCAAGTGACTATCTACCAAGTCGTCGACGATGCCAGCCGCTTCGACGTCGGCTCCCAAGCTTTTGGAACTCCAGAAAACGGCACCGATGCCCGCATCACGCTAAGTGGAGCCATTGATGCTTACGGACTTCCCCAAGAAGTCCTCTCTGACAACGGTGATGCCTTTGCCACCTACCATCGCGGCCGGCTGTCGCAAACCGAACGCTGGCTCGCCAGCCTGGGAGTTCAATCAAGTGCGGGCTTTGCTCCCACGACGCAAGGCAAAGACGAGCGATCGCACCAAACCATGACCAGGTTTTTGGATGCTCGTACCCCGACGACGCTGGCGCAGGTCCAACAGCTGATTGTCGACTACCGCAACTTCTACAACACACGCCGTCGCCACCAAGGACTTCTCAGGGGCAAGATGCACATCACCCCAGC
>NZ_JBEHFT010000006.1:0-100324 GCF_040225455.1 Corynebacterium sp. KPL2838
AAGTGAAATAATCCTAATACCAGCACGCCAGACCGGCTAAACATATAACTTCACCAACACATCCTGTCGTTTAGGCCGCAGGGCATGGGTTGGAGTCCGAGCTTGGCTACGCATTACACTGGCTAAGACAATAGATTTAAATAAGAAGGGTGTGGCACATCATGGCACGATTTATTGACCGCGTCGTCTTGCACTTGCAGGCTGGCGACGGTGGGCATGGCTGTGTGTCTGTCCACCGCGAGAAATTCAAGCCATTGGGCGGACCGGATGGCGGCAATGGCGGCCACGGTGGCGACATCGTTTTGGAGGTCTCTGAGCAAATCCATACCTTGATGGACTTCCACTACCGCCCGCATATTAAGGCCGAGCGCGGTGGCAACGGTGCCGGCGATATGCGCAATGGCGCGCGCGGTGAGGACCTGATTCTGGAGGTTCCCGCAGGTACGGTTGTGCGCACGGAAAAGGGTGAGACCTTGGCGGATCTCACCGTGCCGGGCACGCGTTTCGTCGCGGCCGAGGGCGGTTTCGGTGGCTTGGGCAACGCGGCGCTTGCGTCTAAGAACCGCAAGGCACCGGGCTTTGCGCTGCAGGGAGAGCCCGGCCAAGCTCATGATCTGGTGCTCGAGCTGAAATCCATGGCGGATGTGGGGCTTGTGGGATTTCCTTCGGCGGGCAAGTCCTCGTTGATCTCTGTGCTCTCTGCAGCCAAGCCGAAGATTGGTGACTACCCGTTTACCACCCTGCAGCCCAACCTGGGTGTGGTGGATATGGGCGATAGCTCCTTTACCATTGCAGATGTCCCTGGTCTTATCCCTGGCGCCGCCGATGGCAAAGGCTTGGGGCTAGACTTCTTGCGCCACATCGAGCGCACGGCCGTGCTGGCCCACGTCGTTGATACCGCATCCATCGAGCCGGGCCGCGACCCGGAATCCGATATTGAGGCGCTGGAAAATGAGCTGGCCAAATACCAGGAAGCGCTAGAAAGCGATACCGGCTTGGGTGACCTGCGCGAGCGCCCGCGCGTTATCATTTTGAATAAGGCCGATGTGCCGGAGGCAGAAGAGCTTGCGGAGTTCGTCAAGGATGACCTGAAGGAAAAGTTTGGCTGGCCGGTGTTTATCATTTCTGCGGCAGCGCGTAAGGGTTTGGACCCGCTGAAATTCAAGCTCATGGAAATGGTCACCGAACACCACAAGGCACAGCCTAAGCCGAAGCGGGATCCTTCCCATACCGTTATTCACCCCAAGGCCCAAGCGCATAAGAAAAACACCGGCAGCTTCGCAGACTTTAGCGTGCGACCAGACCCAGAAGTGCAGGGCGGATTCATCGTGGAAGGCGAAAAGATCGAGCGCTGGATCACCCAGACCGACTTTGAAAACGATGAGGCCGTGGGCTACTTGGCGGACCGCCTGGCCAAGGCCGGGGTGGAAGACGAGCTGCACAAGCAGGGCGCGGTGGAAGGCTGTCCCGTGACCATCGGCGGCATTACCTTCGAATGGGAGCCGATGACCGGCGGCGATCCCACTATGGCCAGCCGCGGCGAGGATGCCCGCCTCAAGGGCACTAATCGCGTGTCGGCTGCGGAGCGCAAGCGTGCTTCCCAAGCCCGGCGTGGCTTGGTTGATGAGCTCGACTACGGAGACGAGGAAGAGATCACCCGTGAAGGCGCTAACCGTGACCGGTGGCAGGGTTAGTCGTTAACTTCTAGGGAAGGGAAGTGGGGGCAATTCCACCGGATGATTGCCCCCAGTTCAGACGCATTATGCTGCGCACATGGGGGAAATGTGCCCCAATGAAGGGGGCGGGCGGCATAAGCTTTGTACACTATTGAGTTATGTCTGCTGATCAACAGAAAGAGCCCATTCTTCCGCTCCCCGTAGAGCCGTTTGATGGCCCTACCGCTGATACTCCGTTCCCCGAAGCCCTTGATGAAAACCCGATAGCCTCCGGGTTTGAATCCGAATTGCGCAACTCTATCGCTGAGGCCAAGCGCGTCGTTGTAAAGATTGGTTCCTCGTCGCTGACGGATGAGAATTTCCGCGTGGCGCAGGAAAAGATCGATCACATCGTTGATGCTGTCCACGCACGCATGGGACGCTCCGATGTCATCATCGTTTCCTCCGGTGCGGTTGCTGCCGGTATGGGCCCGCTCGGCCTGCACCAGCGCCCCACCGACCTCGCTACGAAGCAGGCCTCGGCGTCTGTGGGCCAGGTTCACCTAGCCTATGAGTGGGGCCGTTCCTTTGCGCGCTACCAGCGCACCATCGGTCAGGTGCTGCTTACGGCGTCCGATGCCGGGCACCGCGACCGCGCCCGCAACGCGCAGCGCACCATTGATCGCCTGCGCCAGCTGCGCACCATTCCCATCGTGAACGAAAACGACGCCGTTGCTACCTCGGAGATGCACTTTGGCGATAACGACCGCCTATCGGCCTTGGTCGCAAATTTGGTGGGCGCAGACGCGCTCTTCCTGTTCTCTGACGTTGATGGCCTCTATGACAAGAACCCGGCCGAGCCGGATGCGAAGTTCATCGACGAGGTGCGCACCGGTAAGGATCTTAAGGGCGTTGTTGCAGGCGATGGCGGCAAGGTTGGCACCGGCGGTATGGCCACGAAGGTCTCGGCCGCCCGCCTGGCCACCCGCGGCGGCATTCCAGTGCTGTTGACCTCCACCGATAATATTGGCCCCGCGCTTTCCGATGCCTCCGTGGGCACCGTCTTCCACACCCGCGAGGAACGCCAGCTTTCGGCCTGGAAGTTCTGGGCACTCTACTGCGCCGATACCGGCGGAGCCGTGCGCCTGGATGAGGGTGCGAAGGAAGCCGTGACCAAGGGCGGTACCTCCTTGCTTGCCGTGGGTATTACCGATGTCCGCGGTGAATTCAACAAGGGCGAGATCATCGATATCTTGGGCCCGAAGGGCGAGGTTATCGGCCGCGGTGAGGTCCGCTTCGATTCCGAGGAATTGAACGCGATCAAGGGCATGCAGATGAGCGAGCTGCCAGAAGATAAGCGCCGCTCCGTCGTGCACGCGGATTACCTTTCCAACTTCGCCTCGCGCATCTAGTCGCGTGCCGTACGCTGGTCCCATGAAGTATTTTATGGGACCAGAAACCTGGCAGCCGATGGTCGATGACTTAAGCGCTGCCGGCCACGAACGCGTAGAAAACCTCGAAGACGCAGAGGTCTATGTCAATAACACACCCAGCCCGCGCCGCATTCCAGAGATGCCGGACAATATTCGCTGGGTGCAGCATTGTTTTACCGGTGTAAACCAACTCATTGATGCTGGATTGATTACCTCTGAGGGATTGCCGTGGTGCAATTCCGCCGGTGCCTTTGCCAAGCCGGTGGCCGAATGCGCCTTGGGCCTCCTGCTCTCCCAGGCCCACCAGCACAAGGCCTTTACACAGGCCGGCACCTGGTCGGTGGCTAAGGAGCTGGATGAAGCGCAGGAGTGGATCTATGACCAGCAGGGGCCGAAGAAGGTGGCGATTTTGGGTGCTGGGGGCATCGGCAAGCAGCTCATTGCTCTGCTCAAGCCCTTTGGGGTCCACATCACCGCCGTGAATCGCTCTGGACGCCCCGTGGAGGGCGCCGATGAGGTGGTGGCCATGGCTGATGCCGCGCACGTGTGGGGCGAGGCTGATGTTATTTTCTGCATCCTGCCCGCCACGCAGGAAACGGAGGGGCTAATCGATGCCGCGAAGTTCCGCGCCATGAAACCGTCCGCGCTGTTTATCAACGTCGGGCGCGGCAGCACCGTGGTTACCGATGGCCTCGTGGATGCCCTGCGCGAGGGCGAAATTGCAGGCGCTGGCTTGGAAGTCGTGGACCCAGAGCCGCTTCCTGATGGCCACCCGCTGCTCTCCCTGCCCAATTGCACCATGACCCCGCACATCGGGGCGACAAAGCACGTGGCGCAGCACCACATGGGCGATATTTTCAATGCGAATGCCGCCGCGTGGGAGAAGGGAGAGTCCATGCCCACCCAGGTAGATCCGGAGGCGGGATACTAGAAAAATCAAAAGCCACGGACAGCGAAGGCTGAGTGCGTCGTGTGTGTACCGAAGAAAGGACGTACCGCCCACTGTCCGTGGCAAGTGAAATTAAAAGTTCAACGTGTTGAACTGCTATTAATTTAACACTTATCCCAGGACGACACAAGCACGATTACTAAGATGGTGGACATGCACCTAGAAGAACTCCCTACCCGTAGCCAGGACTACCTCAAGGTTCTGTGGGACTTATCGGAGCACTCCGGGGGTGCCCCAGTGGCGCTGAAGGATGTGGCGGGCCGCCTGGAACAAAAGGTGCCCACTGCCTCCGAGGCGATTAAAAAGCTCGCCGCCCAAGGTCTGGTGGAGCATGAGCGCTATCAGGGCGTCTCATTGAGCCCTGCGGGCCGCGAGCTGGCGATGCAGATGGTGCGCCGCCACCGGCTTTTAGAAACCTTCTTGGTAGAGACCCTGGATTATTCCTGGGACGAGGTGCACGAGGACGCCGACCGCCTCGAGCACGCCTGCTCCGATCGTTTTATTGGCCGCATCGATGCGCTGCTGGGGTCCCCCGACCGCGATCCACACGGCGATCCCATTCCCGATGTTGGCGGTGGCATCGAGGATCTCGGCACGCTCACGCTCGCCAGCGCCCCGCTCGATGCGCCCGTGACCGTGGAGCGCGTCTGCGATGAGGATCCAGGCCTGTTGCGCTACCTCGACCGCTTTGGGGTGGAGCTGGGCAATGAGCTGCGCGTAAGCGATAGCGTTGCCGGCTTATTGACGGTGCAGACCGAAGCTGGCGAGATGTCGCTGGCGGAGGTGGCCGCCCGCGAGATCACAGTCCGCCTGGCTTCGAACAATTAACCTGCGACGCAGTGCTGTGTTGCTGCGTCGCGCTGCGCCGTGCAGCGCCGCACGCTAGGAAACTGCCTTATAGGCCGTCATGCTGGCGAGGTAGAACACGCCGGCCACAATGGCGATGGTGCCGCCGGCCGAAAGGCTCAAGTGTGCGGCGATAAAAAGCCCGGCAACCGCGATGGTGATGCCAATGATGCCCGCCCCGATAAGCAGCGCCTCCGGGCGCGATACCCACGGGCGCAGACCCGCGGCCGGGGCCACGAGCAAGGCGATGGACAAGATGGTGCCGACGGCGGGGATGACGGCGGCCATCGTCAAGCAGATAAGGCCGAGCGTCAGGGCATCGTAAAGCCCGCTATGCGGGGACGTGGTGGGGTCGAAATACGCCTGGAAGAGGCGGCGCCGGCAGGCTAGTACCGCAAGCAAACAGATAATGACCAGGCCGGCTGCGACGGCGACATCGCGGTGGTTAACCGTAGTAAGCGAGCCCACCAGGAAGCTATCGACGTGCAGCGGCAACGGCTGAAACCAACGTAGCAGCAAAATGCCCAGCGCAAAGCCCAGAGTGAGCGTGGTGCCCGCCGCAGCGGTAGAGGATACGCCATGCACCCTGCCCAGGTAATGCATGAAAATCGCCAGCGGAATGCAGACCGCCACGGAGCCGAGCATGAGCCCATCGCTCAAGTTGGCGCCCAGCGCATTGGCTACGACGACGCCGATAACCGCGCCGGGAAAAGTGCCGTGAGAAAGGCTCTCTGCAAAAAAGACGCGGTTGCCCAGCACCATGAGCGTGCCCACCAGCCCGGAAAGGCAGCCCACCGCGATGGCTTCGAGGAATGGCAATGTTAAGACCCCCATATGCGCCTGCCTAAAAGTGCGAGCGGAACGGTTAGGGACAGCGACAGCGCGACGATGGCCTGCGGGGAAATCTGGTGGGAGGTTACCGAAAGCATGAGCCACAGGCCCACGCATACGGCTAGCACCGCGCCGACCAATGCCCACAGGAGCATCTGCACCGGGGTGCTGGCTAAGACGCGCCCGACCAGGCCTGGTACCACGACGAAACCCAAGACGAGCAACACGCCAATGGCGGAGCTCGCGGCGACGACGATTAGGCCCACCGCTACGTTGGCAGTGACATCGATTAGCCCCACGCGGATGCCGGTGGCGCGCGCGGATTCGCGGTCAAAGGCCACGGCTACTTGCGAGCGCCAGGTGGCCAGGATGAGCAGGGCGGCAACCACGCACAAGATGATCGAGGGGATCATGCGGTCAGTGGTGATATCGAGCAAGCGGCCAAACATAAGGGCCTCTAGCTGGCCGGAACGATCCCCTACGGCGAGGCTGATGACCACGCCGATGCCATACATCAAGGTCAGCACCACGGCGGTGCCGGATTCATGATCGTGGCCATCGCTGCCGGAATTAAGGCGCGCCAAAATGAGCACTGCGACGCCAGCAGCTATGGCGGCGCCGGGCAAGATGCCGGGAAAGCCCGCCACGGCCAGGCCAATGACGATGCCCGGGAATACCGAGTGGACCAGCGCCTCAACGCTAAATTCCATGCGGCGCAGGTTGACCACCACGCTGATCACCGCGCCGGTCAGGGCTACGCACAGCAAAAACAGGGCCGCGCGCTGCATAAAGGGAGCAGTAAGCAGAAGCGTCACATGTCCCCCTGAAATACCGACGTGGCCTCCAGGTAGCGCTCGACTGCATCCTCGGTATCAAGGACCTCGCTGTGACCGTCCACGATGAGCATTCCGGCATCGCAGGCGCGCTGCGCCAAAATGGGATCGTGGGTGGAAATGAGCAGGGCAACCCCGCTTTCCTTAAGCTTGGCGATGATCCCTAAAAGCACCTGCCTGCTATCTTGATCCAGGCCATTGAAGGGCTCGTCCATGAGTACGAGGTCTGGGTGTGCGGCGAGCGCGCGGGCGATAAATATGCGTTGGCGCTGCCCGCCCGAGAGCTTGTCCCAGCGCGTCTTCGCCTTTTCCGCCATGCCGACGAGCTCTAGCGCTTGGGTGATCTGCGGGCGCAGGCGGCGCATGCTGCCCATACGCTCCCACCACGAGGCCTTATTGAGCAAGCCCATTTCCACGACCCGGCAGGCGGTGACGGGGAAGGTGGGATCGCAGGTGTGGTGCTGGGGAACATATCCCAGCGTCGCCGTGCGCTCGTGCTTGCCGCGCAGGGTGGCAAGGCCAGCGATGGCCTTTAAGAGTGTGGACTTACCAGCGCCATTAGCCCCCAGCAGCGCGATGGCCTCACCTTCGTGGATGGACAAGGAGACATCGTCCACGATGGTGGTGGTGCCATAGCCGCAGGAGGCATGGGAAAGCTTTAAAAGCGGTGCACTCATTGCGCGGCGTCCAGGCTTTCTGGCAGATCGGCCACTTCACCGTCCCAGGCATCTACCAGGGTGGTGACGTTGTGGATGATGGAGCCGATGTAGGTGGCGCCGTCGCTATTTGGCACGCCCAAGGAATCGCCGTACAGGGCGTCTTCGTCCGTAATGGCCTTGACCCCAGCTGCCCGGGCGATGGCCTCGATGGACTTAGAGTTATTGGAGTTTTCCGCGAAGATGGCCTTGGCGCCGGAATCGCGGACCTCCTTGGCGGCATCCTCGATATGCGAGGAAGTAGCGTCCTGCTGGTTGTTGAAGTCCGTGAGCGCGGATCCGATGAACTCTACGTCATAGTCGTTGGAGAAGTAGCCGAAGGCATCGTGCGATGAAAAGAGCACGCGTTCCTGCTCAGGGACGGTCTCCAGGGACTCGGTGACCCATTTATCCAGCTCGTCGAGCTGCTTGGTGTATTTTTCACCGACTTTCTTCACGGATGGTTCCTTATCGGCCAAGGCATCCACGATGTTTTGTACCTGGATTTTGGCGTTCTTGGGGGAGGTCCATACGTGTGGGTCGTGGGTGAATTCTGGTTCCTCGCCGTCCTCGCCGGGGAAGGGCCACGGGCGAAGGTCTATCTTGTGGTTGGAATCGTCATCGCCTGCGGTGACGATAGTCTCGCCATCGAAGCCGGAGGACTCCACGGCGTTATCGAGAAAGTGCTCGAGGTCAACGCCGTTTTTAAAGAGGAAATCCGCATCCGCCATGGCACTCATCTGCTGCGGGGTCATTTCGTGTTCGTGAGCGCTGGCATTCGGCGCCAACAGACAGGTGAGATCGAGGGTGGTACCACTATCGCCCTCGGTGGTTTCCTTGCCGCTGGAATCCACCTTGTGCAGCGTCATGCCACCCTGAGCAATTTGAGTGAGGTAATCGCAGATCTGCGTGGTGGTGGCAACAGCCTTGATGGTCTGATCATCGCCCGAACCGGAGCCCGCGTCTGAATCGTTTCCGCCGTCATTCGTGCTGCAGGCGGTGAGGGCGAGCCCGCTCAGAGTCAGCATCAGGCCCAGCTTGGCCACGTTCTTTTTCATAAATGCTCCTTTTTGCAGTGAAACCTATCAAGCAAAGAATAAACATACCCAAGTATCCTTTTCAAGGTAATGAACATTAGGGTTTGAATTTGTGAGCTTTACTGCAGTTTCGGGTGAGGGAGGGGGAGGAGATTTCACTGCGTAGCCCGCACAATTGAGGAAAAGTGTGAGGTAAAAGACGGGCGGCTGAAAAACTCGGGCAGGTACGTTACTCTGGTATGACATGAGCAACACTGAACGCGAAGAAGTTCTGTCCAAAGCCCGTGCTGCTAAGGACGTTGCGCCCGTCGTGGCGCAGCTGTCCACGCCGCGCAAGAATGAAATCTTGCAGCGCGCAGCCGAAAATCTTATTGCCCACACCGATGACATCCTTGCTGCCAACCAGCAAGATATTGAGGCAGGCCGCGAGCGCGGCATGTCCGATTCCCTCATTGACCGCCTGACCCTGGACGCTGCCCGCGTCGAGGGCATTGCAGATGGCCTGCGTCAGGTCGCTGGCCTGCAAGACCCAGTAGGCGAGATCCTGCAGGGCCGCACCATGGATAACGGCATCCAGATGAAGCAGGTGCGCGTCCCGCTCGGCGTGATGGGCATGGTCTACGAGGCTCGCCCGAACGTTACCGTGGATGCTTTCGGCCTCGCCCTGAAGTCCGGTAATGTGCCGCTGCTGCGCGGTTCCAAGTCCGCGCGCAACTCCAATACCAAGCTGGTGGAGCTTCTGCAGGACACCCTTGCAGAGTTTGATCTGCCACGCGAGGTAGTCCAGCTACTGCCGTGTGAGACCCACGACTCCGTCCAAGACTTGATTACCGCCCGCGGCCTGGTGGATTTGGTTATCCCCCGCGGCGGCGCCAAGCTCATCGAGGCCGTGGTTACCGGCGCTACTGTTCCGGCCATCGAGACCGGTACCGGCAACTGCCACTTCTACATCGATGCCTCGGCCGATATGGACAAGGCCATCGACATGGTCATCAACGGCAAGACCCGCCGCACCTCGGTCTGCAACTCCACCGAGTGCGTGCTTATTGATGCCGCGCTTGATGATGCCACCAAGCTGCGCATCGTCCGCGCCCTCCAAGATGCAGACGTCACCGTCCACGGTGACGTTGACGAGCTCGAGGGCTTCGGTGCCACGGACGTTGTCCAGGCCACCGAGGAGGATTGGCGCGAAGAGTCGCTGTCCATGGACATCTGCGCCAAGGTGGTTGACGGCGTTGACGCTGCCATCGCGCACATCGCGGAATTTACCACCGGCCACACCGAGGGCATCGCGGCCCAGGATGCGGACGTCTTGGTTAAGTTCGGCAACGAGGTCGATGCCGCAGCCGTTATGCTCAACGCCTCCACTGCCTTCACCGATGGCGAGGTCTACGGCATGGGTGCAGAAATCGGTATTTCCACCCAGAAGCTGCACGCTCGTGGCCCAATGGCCCTGCCGGAGCTGACCTCTTCCAAGTGGGTCCTCCAAGGCACCGGTCACGTACGCCCATAAGAATATGCGTCTTTTTCCTCGCTCTCGCGCCGCCGCTGGTTTCGTAACTATCGCCGCCACGGCGGCGCTTGGCATGTCTATGCTCGCCCCTGCCGCGGCGGCGGGTCAGCCCCACCCGCAGGCCGAGACCTGTCCCGATTACGTTTTCCTTGCCGCACGCGGCTCGGACCAAAACGAGGAACACGGTGAGTATTTCGGCCCACAGCGCTACTCGGAACAGGGCGCGGAATCCAATGGTTATGAAGGTCCCAACCTCGCAGCGCTCTTCCACCTGGTAGAACAACGTCACCCCGGCACCATGGATAATGCCTACGTGCTGGCGCTGGATGCAGATGCATATCCAGCCTCGATGAACCTGCCACCGCTGGCCCAAGAGGGCGAAAACCTGCGCCCGCTGCAGCTGATGCGACGCCTGGGCGGAGTGCTGTTGGAGCACCCCTTGCACGAGTTGATCTATCAGGTCACCGTTGGCTTTGTGCAGAGCCTGCGCAGCGGCATGAACAACGCGCCGCGCGTGGTGGAGCAGTACGAAGAGGAAACGGGTTGCAGCCCGCGCTATATCACCGCTGGGTATTCGCAAGGAGCCATTATCGCCACCAGCGCGGAGCGCTACCTCGCGTCCAAGGACAAGCTCGCCGGGGCGATCTAACTGGGCAATCCCTTGCGGCGTCCCGGCGGCATGGCCGGGCCGATTCCGCGATATCTCATTCCTCACAGTGCCGCACTGTCGGCCGATCGCCGTATCGACTACTGCCTTGCCGGCGACTTCGTTTGTGATCTCAACCTGCGCAATGCCAAAGACGCCCTAGCCACAAAGGCCGCCCACCACGCGTCGTATTTCCGCGAAAGTGAGGGCGATGCGGCGGTGGAACAGGACAATGCCCGCGTGGCCGATACCGTGGCTGGCTGGCTTAACTCCCCAGCAGGGTAGCGGCTATACTCTCCAGCCATGACTAATTCCCAGCGCATTGGGATCATGGGCGGCACCTTTGATCCAATCCACAATGGCCACTTGGTCGCCGCCAGCGAGGCGGCGCACCGCTTTGCCCTCGATACCGTAGTCTTTGTGCCCACCGGCCAACCGTGGCAGAAGGCCTCCCGCGAGGTCACTGCCGCGGAGCACCGGTATTTGATGACCATGGTGGCAACGGCCTCCAACCCGCGTTTTACCGTCTCCCGCGTGGATATTGACCGCAAGGGCCCTACCTATACCATCGATACCCTGCGCGATCTGCGTGACCTTTTTCCGGGGGCCGAATTTTACTTCATCACCGGTGCGGATTCCCTGCAGTCCATCATGAGCTGGCATAACTGGGAAGAGATGCTGGAAATGGCGCATTTCGTGGGTGTTACGCGCCCAGGCTACGAGCTGAGTACAGACATGCTGCCGGCCGGCTCGCGGGAAGATATCAACCTCATCGATATCCCCGCCATGGCCATTTCTTCCACGGATTGCCGCGAGCGGGCCGCGCAAAACCGGCCGGTGTGGTACCTGGTTCCGGATGGAGTGGTGCAATACATCACCAAAAATAATCTCTACTCGGCGCAGCCGGATAAACCTTTATAGTTCAAGTTTGGGCACAATCGCGCCGAACGTGCAAGAATAGACAGCTAAAAGAGACTTCCTCACCAGACGCGAAAAGGGAATTTTTATACATTGTCTATTTCTGATCTCGCCCGCCGCATGGCGGCAACCGCGGCGCATGCCGCACAGGACAAGCTAGCTGGCAATATTGCAGCAATCGATGTCTCCGATGTCCTCGCCATCACCGAGGTTTTTGTGCTGGCTTCTGCTGATAATGAGCGCCAGGTCGGCTCCATCGTGGATGAGGTGGAGGACCAAATGACGGCCCAAGGCTTCGAACCACAGCGCCGCGAGGGCAACCGCGAAAACCGCTGGGTGCTGTTGGATTATGGCAATATTGTCATCCACGTGCAGCGCACCGATCAGCGCGAGCACTACGGGCTTGACCGCCTCTACCACGATTGCCCGTTGGTGGACATTGAGGGCATTGAGCCACCCGAGCGCCCTGGCGATTGGACTAATGGCGTTAACCCGCGCACCGTGGATTCCATTGATGAGCTGCCATTGGCGCAAAAGGCCCCTGGCGAGGACGAGGAGCTTTAACCCCACCATGAGCCGCCGCCTGATTCTGATCCGCCACGGACAAACCACCTACAATGCATCCGGCCGCATGCAGGGCCACTTGGACACTGAGCTTTCCGATGTCGGATATGAGCAGGCCCGCGCCGCCGCGCGCCTGCTCCGGGATCAGGGCGTGGTAAAAATCGTTGCCTCCGATTTGCAGCGCGCGCGAGAAACCGCGCGGGTGGTGGCAGAATCGCTCGGCCTGGACTTTTCTACGGATCCCCGCCTGCGCGAGACCAATCTGGGGCAGTGGCAAGGCAAGAGCTCTGCCGAAGTGGATGCAGAATTCCCTGGCGCCCGCGCAATCTGGCGCCACGATCCCACTTGGGCGCCGCCAGAAGGCGAGTCCCGCGTAGATGTGGCGCGGCGCGCACGCCCGGTCGTCGACGAGCTCATGCAGGAATTTTCCGGCTGGGATGACGGCGCCGTGCTCATCGTCGCCCACGGTGGCGCCATCTCCGCGCTGACGTGCCACCTGTTGGGTCTGGATCACGGCCAGTACGGCATTTTGTCCGGTCTGAAAAATACCCACTGGTCGCAACTGACCGCCCGCCCGGATTTCAATCCGGAAACCCCCGTGACCTCGCTGGAATTTACGCCGCAGACGGTGACGAGTGCGCAGTGGTACTTCGATGGCTGGAATATGGGTGGCGAGGTCACCGGTGATGGAGGGGCAGATACCTAGTGACCGTTCGCGTCATTACTGACTCCGCGGCCAGCCTGCCCCCAGAGATTGCTGAAGAACTCGATATCACCGTCATTGACCTGCACGTGATGGATAGCGAGGATAAGGGCGGAAAGCTTCGCACCACTTCGGGCCTGTCTTCCCTCGAATTGGCCGCCGCCTACGGCCGGGAAATGGAAAAAGCGCAGGATGATGGCGTGATCGCGATCCACCTGTCCAAAGAGCTTTCGTCCACGTGGTCGGCGGCGGTGGCCGCGGCAGGGGTTTTCCCCGATACGGTGCGCGTTATCGATTCCGGCTCGGCCGGCATGGTCATGGGCGCGGCGGCGATGGCGGCTGCCACTAAGGCGGCACACGGCGCGGCGCTGGAAGAATGCCACGCGGCGGCGCTAGACAGCATCGAGCGCGCGGCTACCTGGGTGTACCTGCATTCCACGGAGGACATGCGTCGCTCGGGCCGCATGTCCGCGGCCACCGCCATGCTGTCCACCGCGCTTTTAGCCACCAAGCCGATTATGTCCATCGTGGACGGCAAGCTGGAGCTGGTGGGAAAAACCCGCACGCAGACCAAGGGCTTTACCAAGGTGGTAGAGATCATCGCCGCCCGCGCCGCCGGGGAACCCGCCTTCATCGCCATTCAGCACAACCAGGCTGGCGAGGCGGCAGACAAGCTGCAGGGCCTCTTGCGCGATGCCCTGCCTGAAGGCACGTCTTTTATCACCACGCCCTTAA
The DNA here is from genome assembly GCF_040225455.1 of Corynebacterium sp. KPL2838. NCBI lineage: Bacteria > Bacillati > Actinomycetota > Actinomycetes > Mycobacteriales > Corynebacteriaceae > Corynebacterium > Corynebacterium sp. KPL2838. The sequence goes on from NZ_JBEHFT010000006.1 coordinate 13,359, forward strand.
CCGAGGTGCTTGCCGTGCACGCCGGCCCCTCCGCCATTGGGGTCTCTGCCGTATTTAGCTCCTAGGCCCTCGCACGCACGGGCGAAGCCCTACGGCCTGTGCGCCCCTGATTGTGGATAACTATCCCGCCAGGACCCGTTTGGTTGCCTCCTACAACGACTTATCCACAGCGCCTCTGCCCACGTTCTCGCACCGCACGCGGCGGCTTCCTAGCCTGTGGGCTATGGCGGCACCCAAGATCAGCGAACGACTCCGCGAATATACTCAACCCACCGGCGAGGAAGAACTCCTCCAGGTCGATTACCCGCGCCCGCGAGTGCGCATCAGCCGCTGGCAAGCCTGCGCGGTAGCCATCATCGTGGTGGTGGGCGTCATTATCTGGCTGGGCCTGAGCTCCCGCAATTCGGATGAGTCCGGCATGCCCGAACCCGCGGCGATGGGCAGTACCACCGCCGAGCTCAGCGCGGAGGCTAGCGAAATCGTCGTATCCGTCGTCGGCGAGGTTGCAGCACCTGGCCTGAAGACCCTCGAGCCCGGTGCCCGCGTCGCTGATGCCCTCGCGGTCGCCACGCCTTTGCCGGAGGCGGAGACCATGACGCTCAACCAAGCGCAGCGGCTTGCCGATGGCCAGCAGCTCCACATCCTGCCCCAAGGTGCTCCGCCCGACCCCGCGCTTGCCGATGCCCCCATCGCAGCACCCGCCGGCGGCGATAAAGTCAGCCTTAATTCCGCGACCGCCGCCGATCTCATGGATCTCAACGGGGTAGGGGAGGTCACCGCGGAAGCCATCGTCTCCTTCCGTGAAGAGCGCGGGGGATTTAAGGACGTCGAGGAACTCCTCGAGGTCAGCGGGATTGGTCCCGCCAAGTTTGCCAAGCTCAAAGATAGCGTGCAGCTGTAAGCAGAAGAGGCCACGCCGCGATGAAAGAACTCCGCCTGCTGCCCGGCGCCTTGACCGCATGGGTGGCGGTCATCGCGGTGCTGGTTTTCGGGCAGGGGTGGGCCGTGGCGTGCATCGGCAGTGTCGTAGGAATATGCCTGCTCGCCCGGCACTGGGGCCAAGCCATCTTTTGCGGCGTGCTTGCCAGCGCCGCCGCCTTCGTAGCAGGCGTGCGACAGGCGCGTGCGGCCGCCTTTGACTTTGGCCGCGAGATTACCGGCCGCGTGGTCACCGCGCCGACCCAAACGAGCACCGGCGGCTGGCTCATCCGGCTCGATGTCCCGGGCTACCCCGCGCAGCTTCCGGTCTTTAGCCCCGAGCCACTGAGCGTCCCTGCCGGAACGCAAGTCACGGCAGCGGTACAGCTTTCCGAGTCCGACCAACCCGGAGTCGGGAACGTGATAGCCAACGCCTCCCACCTGCGTATCGACGCGCCCCCTTCGGGCTTGGCCGGCTGGGCCGCGCGGGTGGCCGATAACTTCCGCGCGGTCGTACTAGAGGCGGTAGGCCCGAGCAGCCAGGGGCTCATCCCAGGCATGGTGCTTGGCGATACCTCCCTGCAAAGTCCCGCCGAGCGCGAACTCTACATCGATACCGGGCTATCGCACCTCAGCGCTGTATCCGGTGCCAATGTGGCCATCGTCTGTTCCTTTGCCGCCATCGTCTGCGCCGCCTGTGCGGCCGGACCGCGCACTAGGGTGGCGGTCTCGCTGGCGGCGCTAGCTACCTATGTTGTTTTGGTAGGCCTTGAACCATCGGTGCAGCGCGCGGCCGTCGCCGGGGTAGTAGGCCTGCTCGCGGTCCTGCAGTCTTCCACCATGGAACCCATCCACGCGCTCAGCCTCGGCATCCTCACCCTCCTTTTCGTTGATTCGGACCTCGCGGTGCACTTTGGCTTCGCGCTATCGTGTGCGGCGACCTTCGGCATCGTCATGCTAAGCCCGCTTATCTATTCGCAGCTCGCGGTCACCGGCTGGCCCGCCATCTTCCTGCGCGCTATCGCGGTGGCGATTGCCGCCGATATCCTCACCCTGCCGCTTATCGCCCTCATGTCCGGCGAGGTATCCGTCGTCTCGGTCCTCGCCAATGTCTTGGTAGCACCCGCCACCGCACCCATTACCGTGGTAGGGCTGCTCGCGGCCATCGCCGCGCAGCTAGGCCCCTTGAGCATCGTCGCCGCGGGATTATTAAAACTCATCGAACCCGCAGCGTGGTGGATCAATACCATCGCCCACGGCGTGGCTAGCCTGCCCGTGGTCACCATCACCGCCCACCCGCTATTTACGCTCCTCGCGTACGGATGGGTCATCGCCGGGCTGCTGTATTACCGGCCATGGCTGACCTTGGCGGGGGTTATCGCTTGTCTGGGTCTGTTTGCCGCCTAGCGCTAAAATGATGGACATGCCTCCCGTACACCTCATTCTCGGCGACGATGAATTCCTCACCGAACGCGCCCGCCACACCATTCACAAGGCCGCGGCCGAAGGCGAGGCCAATCGCCCCGAATTGATGATGCTCAAGGCCTCCGAGGTTTCCGAGGGCGAAATCCTGGAGGCCACCAGCCCGTCGCTGTTTGGCGATAACCGCGTCATCGTCATCACGGACTGCGAACGCGCCGGGAAAGAGGTAGTCGATATCATCCTGCGCGCCTGCGCCAATCCCGCGCCGGGCATGACCATGGTGGTGGTCTACTCCGTGGCCGCGAAAACGCTGAAGAAAAAGAAGAAGGCGCCCGAGCTAGTGGCGAAGCTGCGCAAGATTGCGGAGGTGCACGAGGTCTTTTCGCTCTATCCCAATGAGCTGGGGCAGTGGGCCACCCGCGAGTTTGCCTCCCATGGCGTTCGCCCCACCCCGGACGTCGTGCACGCGGTACTCGACGGCGTCGGCTCCGACCTCCGCGAGCTTGCCTCCGCCATCTCCCAGCTCGTGGCCGATACCGGTGGCAACGTGACGCAGGAAGCGGTGCGCAATTATTACGTCGGCGTGGCCGAGGTTGCCAACTGGGACATTGCCGATGCCGCCGTCGCCGGCCGCGTCGAGGCCGCCGTCTCCACCTGCCGGCGCGCCCTCCAGCTCGGCGCCAGCCCCGTGGCCATCGCTGCGGCCTTGGCCAATAAGGTCGGCGCCATCGCGCGCCTGTATTCCGCCCGCGGGGACCAGTACACACTTGCCAGCCAAACCGGGCTTGCCCCGTACGTTGTAAAAATGACCCAGCCCGTAGCCAGGCGCTGGACCGCCGATGACATCACCGCCGCCGTCATCCTCGTCTCCGAACTGGACGCCGCCGTTAAAGGCCAAGGTGGTGAGCCCGAATTCGCCGTTGAGGCGGCCGTAAAACGAGTCGCGGAATTGGCACGTTAAGCTAGAGCCCATGTCTGAGGAACAAGTGCAAGAACTCGCCGGTCGGCTCTTTGACATGGCGCGGGAGGGAAACCCGGATCTCCTGAACTATATTGACCAGGGCGTCAATATCAATCTGGTCAACCAAGACGGCCAGTCTTTTCTCATGCTTGCCGCCTACCACGGCCACGCGGATCTCGTTACCGCGCTGGCGGGCGCCGGTGCCGACGTGAACTTGCTCAATGATCGCGGCCAATCGCCCCTGGCAGGTGCGATCTTCAAAAAAGAAGACGCGGTTATCGATGCCCTCCTAAACGCCGGCGCCTCCGCTACCGCCGGCCAGCCAACCGCCATCGATTCGGCCCGCATGTTTGGCCGCGAGGATCTGCTCAGCCGCCTGGAAGGCGAGTCCGCGCAGTGAGCTGGACTTCCTTTTTCACCATTCTCCTGATGAACCTGGTGGGCGTGGCCTCGCCAGGCCCAGATATTATCCTGGTCACCCGCTATGCCACCAAGTCGCGCCGCCACGCCATCGCTGCGGCCGCGGGCATTCAAATCGGCGTGTTGTTCTGGTGCGGTGCCACGGTCTTTGGCGCGGCCGCCCTTCTGACCGCCTTCCCCGGAATCTTAGGGGCGGTCCAGGCCATCGGCGGCAGCTTCCTCGTCTTCATGGGATGGCGGGCGCTGCGCAGCGGCCTCGAACAGCGCACCAACCCGCCCGTTGATTTGGAGGACGCCGAGGCCAAACTGGGCCGGCTGCGCCATTCCTTCAAGATGGGGCTGGCAACGAACCTGTCCAATCCGAAGATCGTGTTGTTCCTCGCCGCCATGATCGCCCCGCAGCTGCCGGCATCCCCACCGTTGTGGTTGGCCATCGCCTTAACCCTGGCGCTGGCGCTATCGGCCTTCGCCTTCTTCCTCGTGGTGGCCACGGTGATTTCCACGAATGCGGTGCGCCGCAAGCTCATCGCTGCCGGTCCGTGGATCGATATCGGATCGGGCCTGTTCTTCATCATCGCCGGCGTCGCGCTCGTGGTCGCTGGTGTACAACAGCTCGTGGCTTAAAGCCCCGGCAGAGTCTCAGGTTCGCCCTCTGCCACCACACCCAGCGCCCACTGGATCCACCGCGCCACCGTCGAGGCCCTCCGCCTCGCCGTGCCAGCGCCCAGGCCGAGTCCTTCTATCGACGCCGCAATCTCGTGCGTCTCGGCCACCTTCCCGCGCCGCAGGCTCATCTCCAGAGCCTGGCGGAATACCCGCCGCGCCGCCAACGCGCGCAGCAGGGCAGCATTGCGCCCATCGCGCCGCGGCTGTGTGATGGCCTTTTCGCCGCGAGGGGTGAGCTGATAGTGGCCATCGGCAAGCGCCAGCAGCCCGAGATAGCAGGCCGCATTGGCATAATAGTCCGCCTGGCGCAGATGGAAATCGTACTGCTCGGCGATGTCCTCCTTGCTCATCGGCTGCTGCGCGATGAGCTCCACCAGGTTGACCACGCGCTCGAAGCTATTGGCCTGCGGGAAGGGAATCCCCGCCGGCTCCGGCTCGGCCTCGACGGAGCCAATAATGCCCAGCGCATCCTCCACGCTGAGGTGCGAAGCGCTAAGCGCGTAGCGGGCGTGGTCTACCAGCGCGATGCTGCGAAAATCCGCGGGATCGCTGAAATCGTACCGATACAGGTGGAAAATCCCATTCGAGTAGACCAAAAACACGGGCACCACGGCCTTGGATAGCCATTGCTGGAAGCGTCGGTACGGAAAATACAATTGCCGGATATTGAAATCTTCGGAGATGTGATTTTTCGCCTCCACCAGCACCAAATGCTCGAGCGATTCGAAGCCGCCGTCGATTTCCATCTGCGTGCGGTCGACCTTGACTTCCAGCCCCAGATCCGGCACTGGAATCGTCATTTCCAGCGACGACATGCGCCCGGCGACGGTGGCCTGCAATGGTTCGCATCCCAAGAAGTGCTCAAGCATGCCGCTTGCCGATGCCACATTTAACGCCATCGATTCCGAGTTCACGCTCTCGATGTCAAGGGTGTCAAGGCCGGCTGGCATGTCCAACGTGCGCACAGAACCCGACCCGGCGTGGGTGGGATCCGGGAACCGTTCGTACAGGTCCAATGGCCCGATGAAGTATTTGCTGCGGCTCACCGGGAGGATTCCCAGGCCCAGTTCCTTGAAAATCCACGGCCGCGAGGTAGAAAAATCGTGCTTGGCCATCAGTCGCGGTTCCCGGCCGGAAAGCTCCTTGAGCTCCTTGGCCGTGAGGTAGAAGTATCCGTTTTCTTCCAGCTCCTCGCCACACCCTGCGGCCATGATGCGCAGCCATCCCCAATCATCGAGGCCAAGCTTTTCGCCTGCTGGGACGCCGAAAAGCGCGCGAAGCTCCCGCTGCTCCTGGGTGCTCGGTGCTTTACTCATGGCCCACCTCGTAATTGCGCACGAGCACTTCATCTACCTTGCCGCGGCGTGATCCCACGGAATTGATGGCGCGGGTGGCCGCAACGGTGTCGATGGAATAATCCGCGTATAGGTCGCGGATGAACTCCGTGGCGGAATTGGACAGGAGGAATTTCACGCCGCGGGCATTGAGGTCATCGCACACCGCCTTCAAGCGCTCTTGCTCCGCGCGGTCAAAACCGCCCTTTTGATAACCGGTAAAGGAGCTGGTGACGTTGACCGGGTCATAAGGCGGATCGAAATAGACAAAGTCACCTTCACCGGCATCTGCTACCGCCGCAGCGAAATCGCCCTGCGTGAAGGTGATGTCATTGTCCCAAAAATATTGCTGGACCCCGCGCAGCGTATCCGCATCACAGATGGTGGGGTTCTTATAACGGCCAAAAGGCGCGTTGAATTGCCCCGCGGAATTTACCCGGTACAGGCCGTTATAGCAGGTTTTATTCAGATACAGCGTCCGCGCGGCGCGCTCTGTAGCAGATAGCGCCGCGAACCGTTCTGCATCGCGGTCTACCGCACGCAGCTGATAGAAAAAATCCGCGTCGTTCGGGTAGGTCGATACCAGGCTAATGAGTCCTTCGACGCCTTCGCGCACTACCTTATATAAATTGATGAGCTCCGAGTTGAGGTCATTGACCCGCGCTGCGGCCGGAGTGAGCGAAAATAAAACCGCGCCACCGCCGATGAAGGGTTCATAATAACGCCGCGGTGTCCCAGCGGGCAGGGCGGCGTGAATATGCGGCAAGAGCTGGCGTTTCCCGCCGGCCCATTTCACCAGAGGCTTGACGTTGTTCATTGGTCACCTATCTTAGCCGCCCCCGCAGACACGAACACCATCACCCTTTCGAACATACAAGCTCATAAACTAAGCGTTGCAGCGCAAAATATCACGGCGATCAAGCACCTGCTCCAGCGCCTGCTTTAGTGCTTGATTCGGCGTCTGGTTCGCCGTCGTGGGTTGGGAACGCCGCGTTGACATGCTGTAACTTCGGCGATTTAAGGAGGTTAGGGAAGCCTACCAAGGGTCGGTTTTCTTGGTGGGCAGAAAGACTATAAAGTGAAGAAAAATACCATATTTATGGGGTTGAATTGTTGGGTTTCCACGGGTTGAATATCGTGAGGAAGAGGGGAGAGAGTATGCCGCGCATTTCAGAGATCCGCGTCGCAGCGCTGCGGTTCGTCATTGACCGCGGGTATGAGGGGTTCACCATGGAAGAGCTTGCGCACGACGTCGGGATATCTCGGCGCACCCTCTTTAACTACGTTAAGGACAAGGAGTCAGCGGTACTCGGCCCGGAAGTTTCGGAAAAGTTCGACCAGCAATTGCAAAACTTCGCCGCTGGCCTGCCCACCGGCAGCCTGCGGGAGGATTCTGCAATAATGGCAAACGCGGAATTCGAGCACGCTGTGGGCAACGATCATTTCCCAGAAATCTCCCAATTGACCGCCCGGGCACTCTCCCAGGATGGGAAATTATTGTCCATGTACTGGCGCCGAAACGAGCGCGTCATGATGCACATCCGCCGAGCATTGCAAGCCCGCGAGGGGTGGAAGGCCTCGGATTCTCGGCTCATCCCGGCGGTCAATATCATCCACACGCAGTTTCAAACCGCCATCCAGACTTTTGTGGAAACCCATGGCCGGACATCATTGTCGGTGGCCTATGCAGATGCAGGCAAGATCTTCGAGGCCTACTTTGCCGATGATCTAGCCTAGGCCCATCACGAGCAATGAAAACGGCGCAATAAAAAATCCCCCGAACAAGCCGCTGCACGCAGGCAGCGCTTTGTTCGGGGGAGACAAGAAGGCTAGTTACTAGTCCATCTTGTTGAAGGCGGTAGCCAAACCGGACTTCTTGTTAGCAGCAGCATTGCGGTGGAAGACGCCCTTGGAAACGGACTTATCCAGCGCACGGGAAGCAACGCGCAGCTGCTTTTCAGCTGCAGCCTTGTCACCAGTCTCTACGGCTGCGTGGAACTTGCGGATCTCGGTGCGAACCGCGGAACGCACGCTCTTGTTGCGCTGACGAGACTTCTCGTTGGTCAGAACGCGCTTCTGCTTGGACTTGATATTAGCCATGAAAAATACCTCTTGATAATCGAAGATGATTGATTCAGAAACAAACCCGCCGGACGTGTCCCGCGATCCCCGCCAAGGGCGGGAAACCGCTCGGCGTTGGTATTCGAAGAGCGAACCCAAGGTCCTGCCCGCCCCGACCAACGCGCCCGGAAAGTAAGTAACTTGCAAATAATAGCAGCGCAACCGCGCACGAGCCAAGTCTGCGGGCGCCGCGCCGCAGAACTACGCCCAGTGATAGCGCGAGCGCAAGCGGTTGGCAATCCTTTCGAACCTGCGTTCTGGAAAAAGGATGCCCTGCCGGCGCACCTGCTCCTCGGAAACCTCCAATAAACGGTCCAAGCGCACCCAACAATTGCGCCCGGAGGCGTCCCATTCGCCGCAGCCGATTTCCAACCAGGCATCGTCAAGCGCATGCTCTGGGTTGGCGGAAATGAGCAGGCCGGTCACGGTGGTGCGGGTGCGCCCGACCACCAAGATAGCGCGCTCGCGGGGAGGGGACTGCTTGCCTTCCGAAGGCGTCCACACCCACACGACCTCGCCAGAATCGGCCTGGCCGTCCATATCGGGGGAGAAGAAGATGGAACGGGGGTGCGCCGCAGTGGCCTCGACCTGGATGGAGGCGGCCTTGCGCGGCTCGTGGCTCTGGGAGGACCTATCCAGCCCTAACTGGGAGTTGATGCGGTTGAGGCCGGAGTCCACGGGCTCGCGCTCGCTGATTCCGAGCGCCTCGCGCAGACGGGTGAGCATGCCGGAATTCATGTCGACTATTGTAGACGTATGTCTGAAAACTTTGCGGCCACGACGTTTACGGATCCCTCCCGGATCCGTAACTTCTGCATTATTGCTCACATCGACCACGGAAAGTCGACGCTGGCAGACCGCATCCTGCAGCTATCTAAGGTGGTTGCGGAGCGCGATATGCGTGACCAGTTCCTCGATAATATGGATATCGAGCGCGAACGCGGCATTACGATTAAGGCGCAGAACGTGCGCCTGCCGTGGGTGCCGCAATCTGGGGCATCGGCAGGCGAGCAGATCGTCATGCAGATGATCGATACCCCCGGCCACGTGGACTTTACCTACGAGGTCTCCCGCGCGCTCGAGGCGTGTGAGGGAGCCATCCTGCTTGTCGATGCCGCCCAGGGCATCGAAGCCCAAACCCTCGCCAACCTGTACCTGGCGATGGAAAATGACCTGGAAATCATCCCAGTGCTCAATAAGATCGACCTGCCTGCGGCCGACCCAGATAAATATGCGCTGGAAATCGCGAATATCATCGGCTGCGAGCCCGAGGAAGTGCTGAAGGTATCGGGCAAGACCGGCGAAGGCGTGGTTGAGCTGCTCGATAAGGTCTGCGAGCTGGTTCCGCCGCCCTCCTCGGAGCATGCGCCCGATGCGCCCGCGCGCGCGATGATTTTTGACTCCGTCTATGACACCTACCGCGGCGTGGTGACCTATATCCGCATGGTGGACGGCAAGCTCACCCCGCGCCAGAAGGTGACGATGATGTCCACCAACGCCAACCACGAGCTGCTGGAAATCGGCATAGTCTCGCCCACGATGCAAAAGTGCGAGGGGCTGGGCCCCGGCGAGGTGGGTTACCTGATTACCGGCGTGAAGGACGTGCGCGAGACCAAGGTGGGCGATACCGTCACCTGGTCCCACGGCGGCGCCGAGACCCCGCTGAAGGGCTACAAGGACCCTGAGCCGATGGTCTATTCCGGGCTTTTCCCCATCTCCCAGGCCGATTTCCCCGACCTGCGTGATGCGCTGGAAAAACTGCAGCTTAACGATGCCTCCTTGACCTTCGAGCCCGAGACCTCCGTCGCCCTTGGTTTTGGCTTCCGCTGCGGCTTCTTGGGCCTGCTGCACATGGAAATCACCCGCGACCGCCTGGAGCGCGAGTTCGGCCTCGACCTGATTTCTACCGCCCCGTCCGTGACCTACCGCGTGGTGGCAGAAGACGGCGAGGAAAGCTGGGTTCACAACCCCTCGGACTGGCCGGAAGGCAAGCTCAACGAGGTCTACGAGCCCATTGTCTCCATGACCATCATCGTGCCCGAGCAGTTCGTCGGCCCGACCATGGAGCTCTGCCAATCCAAGCGTGGCCAGATGGGCGGGATGGATTACCTGTCCGAAGACCGCGTGGAGCTGCGCTACACCATGCCATTGGGTGAAATCATCTTCGACTTCTTCGACATGTTGAAATCCCGCACCAAGGGCTACGCCTCGCTCAACTACGAGGAGGCCGGCGAGCAGCAGTCTGACCTCGTTAAGGTCGATATCCTCCTCAACGGCGACCCGGTGGATGCTTTCTCCGCCATCATCCACCGCGATTCCGCCCAGTGGTACGGCAATAAGATGACCAAGAAGCTAAAGGAATTGATTCCACGCCAGCAATTCGAGGTCCCCGTCCAGGCGGCCATTGGCACCAAGGTCATCGCCCGCGAAAACATCCGTGCTATGCGCAAGGATGTGCTGGCCAAGTGTTACGGCGGCGATATCTCGCGTAAGCGCAAGCTGCTGGAAAAGCAGAAGGCAGGTAAAAAGCGCATGAAGACCTTGGGTTCCGTGTCGGTGCCGCAGGAGGCCTTCGTGGCGGCGCTGTCGACGGATGCGGACGACTAGGCACTTCAGCTAACAATCGCCGTGGCGTCCGCTACCTAAACGCGAAGTTGAACTGCACCTAAAGGGCATTCCTGAGACTGGGAATGCCCTTTTTGAGTGTTTGCGGTTTATACTTTCGCGGCGTTTAATTTCGATTCGAAAGCGACCGATGACTCTTCGGCGAGTCACAGCCACTTTTTCCCTCTTTGTTTCACTTGTTTAACTTAAGCCGGAAAACAAGATGAAGTTTCGCTCTCGCGCTGTGACAGTGTGCGCCGTAGCCGCTGCAACGCCTTCTTTGCTCCCCGGTATCGCGCAGGCAGAATCCAAGACCCCCATCGATCACGTCGTGGTCATTTACTCCGAAAACATTACCTTCGACCACTACTTCGGTACCTATCCGAACCCGCTCAATGACGAGACGAAAAGTTGCAGGGAAGCGAGAAACCCGCCCCTAAGTTCACCGCCAAGGCTGATACCCCTAAAACGGATCATCTCGAAAACAGCGGAAGCCGAAGGACAACCCGAATTCCATCGATCCTTTTCGCATCGCGCCTGAACACGCCGTGACCACGGACCAGAACCATCACTACGCCGATGAGCAGGAAGCCTACAACGGCTGCAAGGTGGACAAGTTCCCGGGGACGGTTTCCACGGACATCGATAAGAGCAATGAGGGTGCCTTCGCACCCCCAGCATGACCAGGGATACTACGACGGCAATAGCGTGACCGGCATATGGAACTACGCGCAGAACTTCGCGCTGAACTCGATTTCTGACTCCGTTGCGGATGCCACCATGCACGACCCAGCCACGGGCGACCCGCAGAAAATCGAGGACGGCACCACCGCCACCGTGGTGGGCGACCCTGACCCGCCCACCTGCGCGCGATGGAAGCGTTTGCCGATGACACCCTGCAAGAAGAAAAATGTCACGGTGACCTTGCTTTACAGATTTGCGCCGATGAACGCGATACTGTTCTCCACGCGCTGCGCGATATTTTGCGCCATACCCGCGGCGATGTGGCAGTGCGCTGGCGGCAGAACGGTTATATGAATTCCCCGCGGCCGTCGGGTACGCAGCGCAATCATTTGGGGTTTAAGGATGGCATCGTCAATCCCGGCCCTGATGACTACGATTCGCTCGTGTGGGCCGGTTCGGATGAGCCCGATTGGGCTGCGGGCGGTAGCTATATGGCGGTGCGGCTTATTGCCATGTACACCGAGTTTTGGGATCGCATTTCCATCGCCGAGCAGGAGCAAATCTTTGGCCGCGACCGCGTAACCGGCGGCCCACTATCGGGCGGCGACGAGCACGCCGAACCAGATTACCTCGATGATGCCACCGGCGATGTGATTCCCACCGATGCCCACATCCGTCTGGCCAATCCTCGCACCCCAGAAACCGCTGACCAGTTGATGCTGCGCCGCGCTTATAACTATGACAATGGCGTGCGCGATAATGGCACCCTCGACGTGGGCCTGGTGTTTATCTCCTTCCAGCAGGACTTGAAGCGACAGTTCATCACGGTGCAAAAACGCCTCGAAGGCGAACCGCTGGCTGATTATATCCGCCCCTACGGCGGCGGCTATTTCTACGCACTTCCCGGCGTTGCCGATGATTCCGATTATTTCGGCCGCAGCCTCCTCGAAGCCTAAAATCCCGCTGCCCAGCTAATCTCTGGCCAACCACGCATTTGCTTCCACCGCAGTGCAAAGGGCGTGGCATTGCCTCGATCTTGCGAGAAGGCACACCAAAACGCACCACCACACAGGGCCCACGACACGCCAAACTGGCAACCGCTGGACCAGTGATTGCTAAAAGTGGTGGCAAGTTGAAGAGTGACAGCAGGCGGAGCGCCGCTTTCCAGGGGAGCACCTAGCCGGGCGGCGAGGCCCAGGGCGGGAGCCATTCGATGCGGCCGCGGTGGCGATGCAGGCGGCCACGCACCGGTGGGGCGTGCGGATCATCGTCATTGACGCCGTTGTGATAGGGACAAGCAATGGTCAGGTTGTCCATATTCGTCTCGCCGCCGTGTTTCCACGCCTGGAGATGGTGGACCTGGCATTTATCGGCAGGATAATTGCATTCTGCCCACGGGCAGGAGGGGTTTTCGGCGGCGGCCATCAGGCGCTGCTTTTCGGAAGCGAACCGGGAGGTCCTGTAGAGGTTGACTGGACCCTCGAAGGGGTGAATGAGGGTGATAAGGCCGACCTCGGCAAGCTTTTTCTCCACCAGCTTGGCCCCGGAAATTTCGGCACCATTGGTCATCTGCAGCGTGACCTCTTCGCCGCCGCCGCTTAAGATTTTATCCAGCTCATCGAGGTGGATGACGATATTGGTGCTAGCCACCGGGCGCGTGGCACCACCGCGGAAGAAGATGCGGTCGACGGCCTCGAGCGGGGAATCCTCCCCAATGGTGGAGTGCAGGTCGGCGATGAAATCGGAGTCACCGGTAATAGACAGCGTGGAGGGCCCGCCCTTGCGCCGGGTCATGCGCACCCCGCGCTGGGGCTGGCGGGGAGGATACATCTCCTTGAGGCGGGTGCGTGCCAGCTTGTCGATGTCCCCCGAAGTCCCACACAACTCTGCCCGCAGCGCCCAAGCATCCCGCTTCGTCTTGGTGCGGGAGACGTATTTTTCAATCAACTTGAGCGTGGTTAAGCAGTGCTTCGTCGCCCGGCACGTGCGCTGGCGGCGGGTGAAGGAGGTGGGGCTGAAGTAGGCATCGGCAAGCAGCAGCAATTCGCGCGATTCCTGCCGGGAAATGCCGAGCCGCCGCAGGTCCGCCTCGGCAAGGCCGAAGACCTCGCCGAGAAGCTCCATCGGCGAGGTTAATTGGCGGGCGTAGTCCTGCAAGCGGGTCATGCCTGCGAGGTTAAGCCACCGTCCACCCGCGAGAAAGCCCGCGACGCCCCGCCTGTGGATAACTCGCCCCACGCGTCACACCTGACGTCTCGCCGCCCATTCACCCTGTGGATAACCTGCGGTATTGTCGAATACGACAGCGAGTAAAGGAGCCCACATGACTGATCCCACGAAAATTGTTCGCCCCAACCACCCCGGACGTAAGTCCGTCCCGCGCCAGGCGCAGGAGTTGCCGCCGCTGCCGGTGACAAGGGCGCGCATCGGTAAGCAACCGGCGACGGAGATTTTTCAGGACATGGGCGAAAACATGGTGGAGGACCTGCAAGAAATTCGCCGCGATTTGCACCGCCACCCGGAAATCGGGCTGCACCTGCCGCGCACCCAGAAAAAGGTCCTTGAAGCACTCGAGGGCCTGCCTCTGGAGATTCATGTGGGGCAGGATCTCAGCTCCGTGGTGGCGGTGCTGCGCGGTGGCAAGCGCGGCGAGCGGCCGGTTTCGGTGCTGCTGCGCGCGGATATGGACGCGCTGGAGGTGCATGAGCAGACCGGCAGCCCCTTTGCGTCGATCAACGAATACATGCACGCCTGCGGCCATGACCTGCATACCGCGGGGCTGATTGGGGCTGCGCGCATGCTGTGTGAGCACCGCGAGGAGCTGCATGGCGATGTCACCTTTATGTTCCAGCCCGGCGAGGAAGGCCCGGGCGGTGCGCAACCGATGATCGAGGAGGGTGTGCTCGATGCCGCTGGCAGGCGCCCAATCGCCGCCTACGGCCTGCACGTCGGCCCGCAGGACCGGGGCACGTTCCACTATGTTCCCGGGCCGATGATGGCGAGCTCGTCCAACCTGACCATTACGGTGCTGGGCAAGGGCGGGCACGGTTCCCGCCCGCACGATGCCATTGACCCTGTCGCGGCGCTGGCAGAAATCCAGATGGCGCTGCAGACCGCGCTGACGCGTCGCTTCGATGCGCTGGAGCCCATCGTGATCACCGTGACCAACCTGTGGGCAGGCAATGGTGCGTATAACGCCATTCCGGATCGCGCGGCGCTGGGGGCGACGGTGCGCGTGCTTCGCGACGAAAAGATCGACGCCGTCCGCCAAATGATCACCGAGGTCTCCAGCTCGGTGGCTGCCTCGCACCGGTGCACCGCGCAGGTGGATTTCGAGGTGTTGTATCCCACGACTAAGACGAACCCGCGGGAGAATCAATTCGCCGCCACGCTGTGGGGGCAGATGTTTGGCGCGGAAAACATGCAGCCTTTCGAGGCCCCGATGATGGCCTCTGAGGACTTCGGCTATGTTCTCTCCCAGGTGCCGGGCACGTTTATGTGGATGGGCACGGCCAATCCCTCAACGCCCGAGAACCAGCGCGAGTGGAATCACTCGCCGATGATGCGTTTTGATGACTCCGTGCTCGGTATGCAGGCGGCGGCGCTCGCCGCCGTGGCTTTCGAGCGCCTGGCCACCGAAAACGAGCACCCCTCCGCACAGACCAAAGCCATGCGCGAGGCCGCCGGCGTGCAGAAATAATTCCGGCGCCGGCTTCGGTGGTTAATGCCGGCGGATAATGGCAGAGGCGAGGCCAATGAGCGCGATGGCGCCGACAATGATGGAGGCTACCGGCCAGTACTGCGGGAAGTACTTGAGCGTATAGCCAAAGACCTGGCCGTCATCGAAGTGCCGTGCCAAGGCGAAGGACATCCACCACAGCTTGCTGACTGCGAGCACCGCGCCCAGTACACCGGCGATGACCCGCCCGCGCCCGCGTAGAAATATGCTGGCGGCCACGAGTACGATACCGGCGATGGTGAGTGCGAAGAGCAGGGGAGTGTTCGTGCTAAGTGGTGAGCCGCGCAATAAGAATTCGTGGTCAATCTCGTGCTGCTCGATGAGGGTGTAGCCGTCGAGGACGACCTCGCTGGGAAGGCCCATTACTTCTCCTTATCCTCTGGGTCGTAGCCATCGGACCATTTACCAGTTTCGAAGTCATAGTCGACGTTTCGGCCGTCTTCGTCCGTGCGCTGGTACCACTCAGTATAGATAGCGGTCTGCGGCGGAGTCGAAGTCATGCCCGGCCCCGCGTCCGTCCTCGGCGTGCTGGACGGTGAACTCGAATTCATCGCCATGCTCTGCGATGCCGCGCATGACCGCATTGTCCATCGCCGAACGGGCATAGGTGCGGCGGATGAACATCGGATCAGAGCGCAAATCCTTGATGAACGCCACCATCATGGTCAGCAGCACGAGGCAGAAGGGCAGGGCGGCCAGAATGGTGAGGTTTTGTAGGCCAGTGAGCACGTCCTCGCCGCCGGTCAGCAGCATGACGATGGCGATGCCCATCATGCACAGGCCCCAAAAGATGACAATGAGCTTATTCGGGGTTGGGTCGCCCTTGGAAGACATGGTGCCCATGACCACGGAGGCAGAGTCAGCCGAGGTGACAAAGAAGACCGCGAGGATGACCAAAAGGATAAACGGGGTGATGGTGCCAAGGGGGAGATCCTGGAACATTGAAAAGAGCACCTGTTCATTGGAGGATTCACCGTCGAAGCCCTCTACACCGTCTTGGTTGAAGGAAATGGCGGTGCCACCAAAGATGGTAAAGGCCAACGCCAGAATGGCGGTGGGGGCGAAGATTGTCACGGCGGCGAATTCGCGAATGGTGCGGCCGCGGGAGATGCGGGCGACGAACATGCTCACAAAAGGCGTCCATGCAATCCACCAGGCCCAGTAGAACGCCGTCCAGTAGGACTGGAATTCAATGGTTTCATCGCCCCAGGACAGTCCCTTGGCCATCATGGGCAGGAATTGATCGATATAGACCACGATGCCCGAAGGAATCAGGTTCAGCAGCAATAGGGTGGGTCCGACCAAGAATACGAAGGCAATAAGCCCCAAGGTCAAGGTGATATTGAAATTGGACAGGTAGCGCACGCCGCGCGCGACGCCAGAGACCGCGGAGATGATAAACGCGCAGCCTAAGACGGCGATGACGATGATGAGCGCGGAATTGGTCATGGGTCCTGCGCCGCGAATGATGCTGACGCCTTGGCCGATTTGAATAGCAGAAAGCCCCAGGGTAGCGGCGGTGCCGAAGAGGGTGGCGATAAGCGCCATGACATCGATAAGCTTGCCCAGCGGGCCGTCCGTGGCGCGGGAGCCGAAGAGCGGCTGGAAGATGGAAGAGATGAGGGGAACGCGGCCGCGCCGGTAGGACGAATAGGCAATCGCCGCGCCAACCAAAGCATAGGCCGCCCACGGGGAAATGCCCCAGTGGAAGTGCGACTGGGCCATGGCTTGGTGCAATGCCTCGACGGAGTTACCGTTATCCACGGTGTGCGGAGGAGGGCTGAGGTAGTGCGATAGCGGCTCGGAGGGGCCGTAGAAGAAGATGCCGACGCCGATGCCGGCACCAAACATCATCGCTACCCAGCTGAAGTAGCTGAATTCGGGCTTTTCTGTATCCGTGCCGAGCTTGATGCGGCCGAGGCGGGAGAACCCGATATAGGCCATGGTCACGGTGGCCAGCAGCATGGTGATGTTCAGCAGCCATCCGGTATTGGTAATGGCCCAGTTAAAGGCGGTGGAGGAGGCGGCGGCCAGGTTATCGGGCATGGTAATGCCCCAAATGATGAAGGCTACGATGAGGACGGCGGTGATGGAAAATAGCGATTTATCCAGGCCGAAGCGGTTGCGTTGGTCCTCAACGCTGATGCCGGGCACCAGCCCGGGGTGCATATTGTGCGGGTAGAGCCCGACGGCGCTGCCCTTATCGTGCGGTTCGAGGGAGCGCTTATAGGCGCGGGAGGAAGAAGTCACGGTGTCCTTAGCTTGGCGGGAGTCGTGGCCTCAATTGTTCAGCACCGCAGCGCATTCCACAAGCTAGCGCTGTTGGGCATGCGCGGCGTGAATCTGCTTGACGATGCCATCTAGTTCTTCCCTGCTTGCCATCCTGAACGGGTGCGTGGAGCAATAGTCGAGCAAGAAATAGCCCGCGTGCTGGATGGCGATGTGCCGCTGCCACAATTCACGGGCGGTGGCGGGGTTATCGGCGGCGAGGGATTGCATGGCGCGGCGCTCGGATAGCAGCTCGTATTGCAGGTCGCGGCGGCTGGCAAGGACCTCTTCGGGGGTATTGATAAACAGCAGACCGAGCAGGGTGGACATGGATTCCATGGCGCGGGTTTGCAGGCGGTGCTGGTTGCGGATGGGTGCGGAGCGCTGCCAGAACCACAGTACGATGGTGGCCACGATGATGGAGATGAGGACCTCGCTGATGCGCGCCTGGATGGTGGGCCAGAGGGGGCGCTGGGCGGAATTGCCCATCAGCAGCGCGAGCGGGGTGGAAAAGATGACGCAGATGGCATAGTTCTTGGCCACGAAAATCTCTGCGCAGAATTGGCAGGCGGCGAGGGCGAAGAGCAAGCTCCATCCGGACACGCCGAAGTAATGGAAGACCGAAAACAGCATGACGCCGACGATGGATCCGAGCATGCGGTGGATGCCGCGGACGGTGCCGGCGACGTGGTCCGGTCCCCACTGCAGCATGAGGAAGGCGGAGACCACGCCCCAGTCCGGGCGGTCAAAACCTAAAGACAGGCTGACTACCGTGGTAATGGCGGCGGAGACCACGATCTTTTGCGTGGTCACCATGGCATGCGAGTCCCGCACCGCGGCGCGGTAGATGCGGTAGCGCCCGGTGGGGCGGGTGTGCGGGATGGCGGTGCGGTGCGGATCCACATCGGTGGCGTGGTCGGTAAGCAAATCCGAAGAGGATCCCAAATCCAACGCGCGGTTATGCGCGACGATGCGCCCTTGGGCCTGCAAGGTGCGATTCACCAAGCCCGCGGCGGCGGAGTTGATGATGCGGCCGCCGCGGATGATGCCGGCATCGGCAAGCGCTTGCCACGCCGTCGACAGCGCCGTTTGGGCCTGGTGGTGGCGGGCGAGGGAATCGTCCTCGCCGGAGACAAACGCGGCGGTGGCCTTCTCCAAGGCTGCGACGGCGCGGCGTTCGGGGCCGTGCACATCAATGAGCGCGGGCGCCATGCCCAAAAGCAGGCTGGCCAGCACACCGGTCAGGGACCAGAGGAACAGCTGGCTAACACTCGTATCCGTCCGCGCCAACATCACCGAACCGCCGCCGACCAAGACGAGGAAGAAGGCGCCCGGCGGCGGCAGGCGCAGCGCGTTCTGGGTAAAGCCGCAAAGCGCGGCGAGCAGGAGGGAATAAAGACCGGCGAGCAGCAGCCACCAGTGCCCGTGCCCGGGGACGAAAATGAGGTGGCCGACCAGCACACCCACGGTCGCCACGGTGGTCAGGGCCAAGCCTGCGGTGAGGATGACGCGGGGCCGGGTGCGAAAGGGGTGTCCCTCGCCGAAAATCACGGCGAAGGCGCCGGTGGCCAGCAGCAGGATGGCGTAGTCGTGGCCGGTGAGCATGGCGAAGGCGCCGGGAATCAGCAGCGCCAAGGCCGCGCGCAGGGCACCGGGCCAGCGCACGGAGGCGGTATTAAAGGCGGTCAGCAGTTGGGTGGTGCTGGGGCGTTGCGGGATAGGGTGGTCGGTGCTCACGAGCCTGCGGGACTCCTTTCGCTAGAAATGTTTACCGCAACCACCCTACGCCGCGCGAGCTTATTGCCCAGCGGCGGCGATGAGCCGGCGGGTGTAGTCGCTTTCTGGCGCAGACCACACGCGCTCGGTGGGTCCGTGTTCGACGAGCTCGCCGCGGTTGAGCACGGCGACCCTATCGCAGAGCCCGCGCACCACGGAGAGGTCGTGGGTGACAAACAGCAGAGTCAGCCCGCGGTCCTCGATGAGGCGGGCGAGCAATTCCAGCACCTGGGCCTGCACGGACATGTCGAGGGCGGAGACGGCTTCATCGGCAAGCAGGATATCCGGTTCGCCGCATAGGGCGCGGGCGATGGAGATGCGTTGGCGCTGCCCGCCGGAAAACTCGTGGGGATAGCGGTCGAGCGCCTCGCCGGAAATGCCCACTTCTTCCAGCGCGGCGGCGGCGCGCTCGCGCTGCTCGGCCTTGGACAGGCGCCCGGGAATGGCTTCGGCGATGGATTTCCAGATCTTCAGCCGCGGGTTCAGAGAACCTTGCGGGTCTTGGAAGACCATCTGCACGCGCCCATCCACGGTGCTGGTTCCAGAGGTCGGGGCATCCAGCCCTGCCACGATTTTTAGCAGGCTGGTTTTGCCGGAACCGGAGCCGCCGACGATG
This sequence comes from Corynebacterium sp. KPL2838, assembly GCF_040225455.1. Taxonomy (NCBI): domain Bacteria; kingdom Bacillati; phylum Actinomycetota; class Actinomycetes; order Mycobacteriales; family Corynebacteriaceae; genus Corynebacterium; species Corynebacterium sp. KPL2838. Next base: position 32,888 of record NZ_JBEHFT010000006.1, read on the forward strand.
CCGAGCCGCTCGCCGCGGCGCACGCGGAGATCGATCCCCGCCAGTGCGGCTTGGGAGCCATGCTGCTTGCCGATGCCCTCCAGCATCACCACATCCTTCCCCTCACCCGCCGGGGTGAGGGCGAAGTCCGGCGGCTGCGAGGCCGAGACCAGCTCTTGGGTATAGGCGTGGCGCGGCTGAGTGAGCACCCGCTCGGTGCGGCCTTCCTCCACGATGTCGCCATCGCGCATGACCAGCACCCTCGGACACATGCGCTGGATGACGTTGAGGTCGTGGGTAATAAAAAGCAGTGCAGTGCCGCGTTGTTCGGTAACGCGTTCGATGACGCGGAGGACCCCGTCCTGCGTGGTGGCATCGAGGGCGGTAGTGGGCTCATCGCAGATGAGCAGGTCGGGGCTGCCTGCCATCGCCATGGCTAAGAGCACGCGCTGGCGCTGCCCGCCGGAGAGCTGGTGGGGAAATCTCGAGGCGAAGTCGGCGTCGAGATCGACTTCTTCTAGGGCCGCGGCGGTATCGTGCGCGCCGGCGTGGGTGAGCTGGGCGCTAATGCGCATTAAGGGGTCCAGCGCGCTCATGGGTTCTTGGAAAACCATGGCCATGGTCTTGCCGCGCAGCGGGCGGATGGCGGAATCCCGCGCGCCGATGATCTGGTGATCGGCCACGGTGACCTCGCCGGTGGCGGAAATCCCCGTGGGCAGCAGGCCCATGATGGACAGTGCGGTCAGTGATTTACCGGAGCCGGATTCGCCGATGATGCCGAGCTTTTCGCCCGCCTCGAGATCGAAGCTAAGCGGGCCGACGAGGGGGGATTCGGAGGCGCTGAGGTTGAGATCGCGCACGCTTAAAAGGCTCATCGCGTGGCTCCTTTCATGCGGGGGTCGAGGGCGTCACGGAGGGCATCGCTAAGCAGGTTAAAGCCCAAGACCGTGGCGGCGATGGCGAGGCCCGGCCACAGGGCTTGGAGGGGATCGGTGCTCAGCAGCGATTGGGAATCCTGCAGCATGCGGCCCCACGAGGCGGCCGGGGGAGGGGTGCCCAAACCGAGGTAGGACAGGCCCGCCTCCGCGAGGATGGCGAGGGCAAAATACACCGACGCCTGGACGATGATAAGGCCCGCGATATTCGGGAGGACATGGCGCACCGCCACCTTCCATCCCGGCACGGCGGAGATGCGGGCGGAGGCGATATAGTCCTGCGTGACCACCTGCAGCGTGCCTGAACGCGCCACGCGGGCAAAGGACGGGATGCCGGAAATACCGATGGCGATCATGGCCGTGAGCGTAGATGGGCCCCAGACCGCGCCGGCGATAATGGCGAGCAAGAGCGCGGGGAAGGCGATGACGACGTCGGCGCCGCGCATGACCACCGCTTCTACCCAGGTGCCGCGGCGCATGCCCGCGAGAATCCCCAGCGGGATGCCGATAAGCCCTGCGATGCCGACGGCGATAAGGCCCACGAAGACCGTGATTTTCGCGCCCGCCATGATGCGCGAGGCGGTATCGCGCCCGAAGCGATCCGTGCCCAGGATGTGATCCGCGGTGGGGCCAGACAGCCGGCTACCCGGCTGCGCGAGGGTGGGATCGTACGGCGTCCACACCAGCGATACGAGGGCGATTACGACGACCGCGCCGACGAGCACGGCACCTAGCCAACCAGAAAAACGCATTTTCATCGCGCGTCACCTGCCTTGATTCGGGGGTCGATGAGGCGGTAGGCGACATCGGTAAGCATGTTTACTGCCAGCGCGAAGGTGACCAGCAGCATGACGAGGGTCTGCACCGTGGTCAGATCGCGCACGGAGACCGCATCAAGCAGCATGGAACCCACGCCGGGAATGACGAAGACGGATTCAATGACCACGGCGCCTACCACCATCGAGGTCAATTGCAGGCCAGAGACCGTAAGCACCGGCAGGGCGGCATTGCGCAGGCCATGGCGGTGCAGGGCCTCCCGCGGGGAATCGCCCAGGGCGCGGGCGGTGCGGATATAGTCCTGGTCCATAACGTCGAGCACCGAGGAGCGCATATAGCGCGTAAGCATGGCACCCTGGACCAGGGCCAAGGCGATGACCGGCAGAATCAGGTGGCGCAGGAAATCGCCCACGCCGCGGTTGGGCGGAACCCAACCATTGGCCGGCAGCCAGCCCAGGTGGACTGCAAAGATGGCCACCAAGATGATGCCGACCAAGAAGCTCGGCACGGCGATGCCCAGCTGCGTTCCCGCAGAGACCAAGCCGGCAACCCGCGAATTGCGGTTGTGCGCCAGCCACATACCGATGGGAATCGCGCAGGCCAGCGCCAAGGCCATGGCCAGGCCGATGAGGATGAGCGTGACCTGCAGGCGGTCCACAACCAGCGGGGTGATGTCCTGTTGTGAGGACAGCGACTTGCCAAAATCGCCGGTGGCAAGGCCCTTCATCCACTCGCCGTATTGCGCGATGAGCGGCCGGTCGAGGCCGAGGTCTGCGCTGAGCTCGGCGATGGCGTCATCAGTGGCATTAACCCCCAACGCGACGCGCGCCGGGTTGCCGGGCACGGCGCGCATGAGCGCGAAGATGATGAGGGAGGCGAGAAAAAGCGTGAGCACGAAGCGCAGCAGCGGCCGGATTATGGCCTGTGCCCGAGAACTACTCATTGGTCCTCCTTGTCGTCGGTGAGATCGCGCAACACGATGGCGTCGGTGACCTGATCGGTGTGCAAGCCGCCGATGCCGTGGCGCGTTAGAACGACATTCGGCATATTCATCACGGTCAGCGCGCCGGCATCGGCCATGATTTGGTCCACAACCTGCGTCATGCGGCGGGGATAGTCTTCAGGCTTGGCGGTATCTGCCTTTTCGAGCAGCTCGCGCGTGCGGGCGGAATCGTAATTCAGGTAATAATCCGGGTTGCCAAAAAGCGCCGGGATATCGCGGGCCTCCACGTGGGAGATAATCGACATTTGGTAGTCCTTGGCACCGTGAACCTGGGCCAGCCACACGGCGGGGAACTCGGCGCTTTCGAGGGTGACGTCGAAGCCGACATCGGAAAGCTGCGAGTACAGCAACTCAGAGATGGCCTGCGCGTAATAAAGCGTGGGCACGGTGATGGTGAGTGGGGTACCCTCAGCGCCGGCATCGGCAAGCAGCGAGCGGGCCTTATCCGGATTGAAGTCGTAATAGTTCTTGCCCTCGAACCAAGGATCGGTGGGCGCCATGGGCGCGCCTCCGGTATCGGTGGCCATGCCGGACCACACGATGTCATTGGCCGCCTGACGGTCGACGGCGTAAGAAACGGCCTGGCGCACCCGCGGATCGTCGAAGGGGGCGCGGTCATTATTCATCGATAGCAAGACCTCACCATTGGTGGTGCCAACGTTGGTATCGATGGAATCATCTAGGGAATCGAGGATTTCGGGGTTGCCCACGCCCCAGACGACGTCCACACCGCCAGAACGCAGCGCGGTGACAGAGGAAATGGCATCGGGGAAATAGCGCACCGTGACATCGTGCTCAGACGGTGTGCCCCAGTAATCATCGCGCTTGTGCAAGGAGACGAATTCTGAGGGGGAAAATCCCGCCACCTCGTAGGGGCCGGTGCCGATAGGCTTCGCTGCAAGGTCATCCATGCCCTTAGGTGACATCATCGCGCCGATGGTGGTGCCCATGGACCACAGCCAGCGGTTAGAGGGCTTTTCCAGGCGCACCTTGAGGGTGTGGTCATCTACCGCGGTGGCGCTATCGACGGGATCCATGGCGGAGGAAATGCCGTTGGCCCAGTCATTTTTTACGTAATTAATGGAAAAGGCGGCGGTCTGCGCGGTGAAGGGATCGCCGTTGGAAAAAGTTACGTCATCGCGCAGGTGGAAAGTATAGGTCTTCGAATCTTCACTGATGTCCCAGTCCTTGGCCAAGCCTGGGGTGATGGAGCCATCTTCATCGATGCGTACCAAGGTCTCATAGACGTTATCCATCAACACCGAGGGCGCGGCGGCCCCACTGGTAGTGGTGAAGTCGAGCGAGGTGGCTCCCGAACTAGACGCCACCGTTAGGGCGGCGTCATTTCCGGAGGTATCTACCACCGCCGTATGGCCCGCTGAACAAGCTGTTACTGTACCCAGCGCTGTCGCCATCGCGAGACAGCCCAGTGCTGAGCGCGCACGAAAAAGTTTCATGAATGAAGAATAATGCGTGTGTTGTTCAACACAAAACGCCGTAAAACCATTCGAGGGGAGGCATATGTTGCCATAAATTAGGGCAATCCCAGCGGGTTGTTTTGCTGCGGATTCGGTGGCGCTGCGCGACCAGCGTTGAGGCCGAGGGTGGCCCAACGCGGCACTGTGTAGCGCAGCGAGGCGGGGTTTAGCGCGGGGTGCCCGCCACGTTGGCTGGATCGAGCTGCCAGCCTTCGGCAAGCACGTGCATGTTCTTAATGACATTCTCGTGCGAGCTGGACTGCAGGGAAATCATGAGCTCATCGGCCTTGGCGTGCTCTTGGAACTTCTCCAAGTATTCGGTGACTTCCTTGGTGGTGCCAACCGCGGAGTAGCGCAGCATGTCCAGGATTTGCTGGCCTTGGTAAGACTCGATGATTTGCTCTACCTGCTGGTCGGTCAAGTACTTGCCGCGGCCGGCGAAAGACTTCACGCGGTTGAAGCACACGCGCTCGTACTCGGCTTCTGCCTCTTGCATAGTATCGGCGGCAGTGACGTTTACTCCGGCGATGACGTAGGGCTCGCTAAACCGCTCGGAAGGCTGGAAGTTTTCCCGGTAGTAGGTGGTTGCTTCCTCGAGGTGCTGCGGGGCGAAGTGGGAGGCAAAGGCATAGGGGAGGCCGAGTTTTGCCGCGAGCGAAGCGCCGAACATGGACGAGCCTAGAATATAGATAGGAACGTTCGTATTAGCACCGGGAATCGCGCTGACCCCGGGGATATAGGCCTTGCCCTCGAGGTACGCATTGAGCTCTTTGACGTCTTCTGGGAAGCGCTCGGCGGACTGCCCATCGCGGCGCAGCGCACGGCCCAAGGTATTCATGTCCGTGCCGGGGGCACGGCCGACGCCCAAGTCGATGCGGTCTGGGTACATCTCTTCCAGGGTGCCGAATTGCTCAGCGATGACGTACGGCGAGTGGTTGGGCAGCATCACCCCGCCGGAGCCCAACCGGATGCGTTCCGTCTTAGCGCCGATGTGTGCGATGAGGACGGCGGGCGCGGAGGACATAATGGACTTCATATTGTGGTGCTCGGTGTACCACATGCGGGAATACCCCAGTTTTTCGGCTTCTTGGGCTAATTCCACCGACCGGTTAATGGATTGGGCGGGGGTTTCACCGTCATAGATGGTGCAAAAGTCCAATACGGAAAGTGGCGCGTGATCGGTCATGGGAAAATAATCCTTTTCTCGCGGGGATAGTACCTATAGTGCAACGGTACGCGGGGCGGGGCTATTCCGTCCTTTTTTGTGCGACCATGCGCATCCCGGCGACCCAAGCTGAGTTGCACCGCAGACAGAAACCCCGCCGCGGAACCCGAGGAATGCGGGCCCACGGCGGGGTGTGGAAGGAGAGGGGGATCTTAGCTCTTTGGCGATGCCGCTGCATCGAGCGGCGAGTCAACGACGGCATCGCCGTCAGCATCGGCAGCCGCAGTCACGGAGTTGGAGTGCTTCTCGCCGGCCTTGGTGGAGATATCGACAATCAGGCCAATGACGGCCGCGATGACGGTAGGTGCAATCCAGCCGAGATCCACCGCTTGGCCCGGCGCCAGCGACAAAATGGGATCCAAGGCGGCGGTGCCCCAACCCTGCGCGGAAATGACGGTCAGGGCGGACCAGATGACCGATACCCACAGGGCAAGGCGGTAGGTCCAGTAGAACACGACGGACCTCTTTACCACCGGCTGGATAAGCGTGAGCAGGATAAGGGAGATAGCCGGTGGGTACAGGAAGGTAATAAACGGCACCGCGATGGACAACACGGTGTCGAGGCCCTGGAAGGCGAAGAGGATGGACATCGCGGTAAAGATGCAGGCCCACAAGTGGTAACTCGTCTTCGGCACCAGCATCTCGAAGAACGCGGAGGTAGCGGTGATAAGGCCCACCGCGGTGGTCAGGCAGGCGAGGACAACGATGGCGGAGAAGAGGGCCTGGCCGAAGGTGCCCATGGTGAGATTGGCGGCCTCGGCAAGCAGCGGCGCACCGGATCCATAAGACTGGCCATCGGGCAAGGTCTGGCCCACCCAGGCGAGGCCCAGGTAGATGGCGGCAAGCAGGATACCGGCGACCAGCGCTGCGGTAATGGTGCCCTTCACCAGGGATTTTTGGGTTTTAAAGCCCTTAGAGCGCAGGGAACCCACGATGACGATGGAAAAGGCCAAGCCAGCGATGGCGTCCATGGTGTTATAGCCCTCGAAAAGGCCGGTGACCATGGGGGAAGAGACGTAATCTTCGGTGGGCATCTGGGGATCGCGCGGGTGATTCAGTGCCGCCAAAGTAATGAGGACGACCAGCAGCGCAACCAGGGCCGGGGTGAGGAATTTGCCCAGGGTATCGATGATGGAATTGGGTTTCCACGCCAGGCCCAGCGCGATAAGGAAGAAGACAGTATTGAATGCACCGCTGGCCATGGTGCCTTCCCAGCCCAACAGGGGAGTAATCGCCGTTTCCATGGATACCGCGCCAGTACGCGGGAGCGCGTAGAAAGCACCGATAGAAAGATAGGACAGGGCGGAAAAGACGACGCCGAAGATCGCGCCGCCATTTGCTCCTAAGTCACGGACGGAACGGCCGGAAATCGCGACCGCGATGATGGCCAGGACGGGCAAGAGCACGCCGGCGGCAAGGAAGCCCAGCACGGCGGGCCAGAAGTTGGTGCCGGCGGAAACGCCCACCATCGGTGGGAAAATGAGGTTGCCGGCGCCGAAGAACATCGAAAAGAGCATGAGCGAGGCAATGACAACGGTGGCCTTGCTCTTGGGGGTGCCTGAGGCAGTGGTGGTAGCCATCCTGGCTCCTTAACATTGCGTACTAAAACCATCAGCCGCGCCGAGAGCCGAGGTGGCGAGGGCGCGACCAGGAATGTGAATTCTGTAGCCCTATAGGGGCTATTCATGTAATGAGATATTACTGCCCACCTGTTGAGAAATCAAAGCATGGTGAAAATACAATAAATGCCCCATCGCGTGTGCGATGGGGCGAGGAGAAAGGGTGGCTGCGAACTAGTCGAGCTCGGCGAAGGCCTTTTCCATGCGGTCGAGTGCCTCGCTCAAGATTTCGCGGGAAGTGGCGAAGTTCAACCGGGCATGGCCTGGGCCGCCGGTGCCAAAGGTATCGCCCTCGTTGAGGGCCACGCGGGCGTTTTCGCGCAGCCACTTGGCAGGCTGGGGATTGCCGGCGATGGCGGTATCGGAAAAGTCCAGCCACAACAGGTAGGTGGCTTGGGGCTGCGTAGTCTTCAGTCCAGGGATGCGCTGCGGCAGTTCTTCTACCAGCCAGTCGCGGGTCTCGCGCAGGTACTCAATTTCCTCGTCCAAGAAGCCCCCGCCGTGGCGGTAGGCGGCCTCGGCGGCAAGCACGCCCAAGGTGCCGGTGCCGTCTTTGGCCACGCCGGTAAGCCCGTTCCACTTCTGGGCATCGGCGGCATTGGAAAAGATAATCTGCGCGCACTTGAGGCCCGCGGTATTAAAGGCCTTGGAGGTGGCGGTGACCGTAATGGTGCGCTGCGCTGCTTCCTCGCTTAGCGATGCCACCGGAATATGCTTTCCTTCATAAACCAGCGGGGCATGGATCTCATCGGCCAAGATGCGGCCATCGTATTTCTCCGCCAACTCCACCAACCCGCGGAGGTAGTCCTCCGACAAGACGTGGCCGTGCGGATTATAGGGGTTGGCCAAAAGAATCGAACCGGCGCCGTCTTTGAAGGCTTGCTCGATTTCATCTAGCTCGAGGCTGGTTTCGATCTTCTCGCGCCCCGCCGTGCGGGGGAGTTCGAGCAGCGGTGGGTAGGAGGGTACGGGCACGATGACGGGGGAATCATCGCGGGTAAAGTACTGCACGCCGAGCAAGAGGCCGCGGACGACATCGCCTATCCAGAAGATGTGATCGGCATTGGGGCGCCAGTCGTAGCGCTCCGCATAGAAATCGGCGACTGCCTCGCGCAGCCCCGAGGCCTTGGGGGAGGGGGTATAGCCGAAGGTTTCATTATCCACCATCTCCTGCAGCGCCTTTTTGACGGCGGGGGCGGTGGGGAAATCGGACTCCGCGATCCACAGCGGGAGGATGTCCTCATCAAAGACGGTCCACTTGCGGGTACCGCGGGCTTGCAACTCTTCTAGGCTAGGAAACTGCATGCACACAAGCTTAACGCTTTAAGCGCAGCAGTCCCAGTGGATTTATTCACTTTCTTCGCCGTGCTGGCTGTGGGAGTTGGTGCCGGTGACAAAGCCGTACTTTTTCAGCCGGCGGCGGTCCGCGGCGGAGCTGGATTGGGTGAGTTTGAGCAGCTCGGCATAAATGCCGCCGGATTGCGCGAGTTCGGCAGGCGAGCCCATTTCATCGATCCGCCCTGCCTCGAGGGTGATGATGGTATCGACATCCGCGATGGTGGATAGGCGGTGCGCGATAATCAGCGTGGTCCGGTCCTTCATCAGCTCATCCAGGCCGGCTTGGACGGCGCGTTCGGCCTTGGTATCTAGCGCGGAGGTGGCCTCATCGAGTACCAAGATAGGGGCATCTTTCAGCATGGCGCGCGCGACGGACACGCGCTGTTTCTGCCCGCCGGAAAGTTTTAGCCCGCGCTCGCCGATGACCGTGTCATAGCCATCCGGGAAGGCCTCAATGAAGTCATGGGCATTGGCGCGCTTAGCGACGTCCACGATTTCTTCCTCCGTGGCCCCGGGCTTGCCATAGGCAATATTGTCGCGGATGGTGCCCGAAAAGAGGTAAGACTCTTGGAAAACCACGCCAACAGAGGCGCGCAAGCGAGACGCAGTGAGGTCATCGACGCGGTGGCCCAGCACATCGAGGTGGCCAGCCGAGGGGTGATAAAGGCCCAGCAGCAGGTTGACCAGGGTGGATTTACCGCCGCCCGATTCGCCCACGAGCGCGACCTTCTGGCCCTCGTGGGCGGTAAAGGAGATGTTGTTGACGACGGGCTTTCCTTCTTCATAAGCAAAGGAGACATCATCAAAGGCAAAGACCGGCGCGCCGGGCGTTGGCTCTAATGGGGTGATGGGGGTGAGGTTGAGCTCGGGGGTGCCGGAATCCGTGATGGCGGCGACCAGCTCGCGTGGGGCGGTGGGCTCCAAGTCTTCTTCCATGACCTTGAAGTAGTCGCGTGAACCGGCGATAGCGCGCTGGGCCGTATCGATCATCCAGCTCATCATGAATACGGGCTGTTTGGCCATGGTGACCATTTGCAAGAGCATGACCATATCACCGATGGAAAAGTGGCCTTCGAGGGTGCGCCAGAAAATGACCGCATAGATGCCCAAAAAGATTATGGCCATGGCGATGCCGCGGAAGGTATCCATCATGTGCCACCAGCGGGACTGCGGCCGCGTGGTGTCAACAACGGTGCCATAGCGCTGGGCAAAATGGTCCAGCTCGCGGGATTCGGCGACGAAGGATTTGGTGACTTTGACCTGGCCTATGACCTCAGCAAAGCGACCATTGGCTTGGTCGATGTTTTCGTTTTTAATGGCCTCAAATTTTTGCCAGCGCTTCGAAGTCAGCGCGGTTAGCCACATATAAATGGGGAAAAGCAGCGCCAATAATATGGTCAGCGGCCAGTAATACCAAGCGGTAATGGCTAATACCGCGATGGTCTGGATGATCATCGTGAAAAAGTTATTGGCAAAGGACTGGATAAACTGCGTGATATTCGCGATGGAGCGATCCAGCCGGGCAATGATCGTGCCGGTGACCTGATTATCGTAATAACCCTGCGGCAGCGCCAAGAGCTTGGCAAAGTAGCGATTGGATAAAATCTGGCGCAGGCGCGAGACCATGACATCGCCGATATAGCTGCCGACATTCCGGAATAAAGCATTGGCGGCATCGGCCAGGAAAAGGGCGAGGGCTAGGAAAAGGACGGCACGGAGGGCATCGCCAAGCGGCTCATTTGCTTGTAGCGCCTCAACGATAATGTCGGTGGCTTCCCTGGTAAGGAAGGGTGAAATCAACGCAAGGACGGCAGTGACCGTCGCTGCGAGCAAGACGCCGAGATAATAAGGCCACAGGGCAGAAGCGCTGCGGGTAATGCGTACGAGGGATTTCATGGGGGGATGCTCAATTCAAAGACGCGTGGAGGGAGAGTACCTTAAAGAGACAGTTCAGTATGCCACAAGCCACGGCGCGCAGCCCAGATGCATACCTTGGGCGGGCTTTCGGCTAAAGTATCTGTGCAGAAATAAAGTTATCTTCGCGTGCAAAGGATCCATCCACGGTGAAAATTTCTCACACTTTAGGCGCAGGCGTGGTCAGCCTTCTCGCCGTGACCCTGGCCGGATGCAGCATTCTCCAGCCGGAAGAGACCGGGTTGGGGGACAATATCACCGTCTCCAGTTCGGAAGAAGCGCCTTATCAAGCGGAAGACACCGACGATAAGGAAGTTACTTCCAACTTGGCGAGCCCGGTGAAAGATGCCGGCCTCGGCGTCAGCTGGGAGCTGCAGGGGGTTTATACGGATAGTAATTCCGGCGGTTCCGTGGTGACCATTTTGCTCAAGAATGAAAACGAAATGGCCCTGCCCACCGATGCTTTCGACGACCCCGTCCTCGAGCGCGCCGACGGAAATGGCGGTTGGTCTAAGGTAAAAGCCCTGCCGTTTGACGAGAACTCCGCGCCTGGCGTGGAACCCCCGGGCCTCGATCACCCGCTGGGCGCGGGTGCCGCGGTTAACCTGCAATATCGTTACGATGTCGCACCGGGCAACCTCTGGAATGCCCGCCTACACATTGGAAACGTCACGTGGGTGGGGGATCTGAACCTATGACGGAACGGGTAGTCCTGGCGGGTGCTGATGGAAAAGCCATTGGTACTGCCCTCAAATCCGAGGTGCATACCACCGACACTGCCTTGCACTTTGCCTTTTCCGCGTGGGTTACCTGCCAAGGAAAAGTACTCATCACCCGTCGGGCGCTGAGCAAACAAACCTGGCCCGGCGTGTGGACCAATTCCTTCTGCGGGCATCCTGGTCCGGGGGAGTCGACTGCCGATGCCGTCATTCGCCGCGCCGAATTCGAGTTAGGGATTCCGGCAGACGCGCTGTCCAACCTGCGCGAGGTGCTGCCCACCTTTTCCTACCGCGCGGTAGACTCCTCCGGCCTTGTGGAAAATGAAATCTGCCCCGTCTACTGCATAGAGCTCGATTCCCAGGCGCAGTGGCAGCCGAACCCGGACGAGGTCGACTCCTGGGAATGGGTCGAGCCAACCCGCCTCATCGCCGCAGCCGATGCCGTGCCGGCGGTATTTAGCCCGTGGATGTGCGAGGAACTGGCGGAAGCTGACTTGCGCACGGCGCTTCAGGCGTAGGTGTAGCAGCAGTTAGTCCTCTTCATAAAACGCCGCGGCCACGTAATCCAGGGTGGCATAGGCAATGCGCCGATCCCCGGTATCCAAATCAAATTCGAGCACGCGGTGGTCGCTGCCATAGCGGGGGAAGCCCGGTTCGCCTGTGGTGGCGAAGTGGCAGAGCCACTCATTTAGCTCGCAGTCGGTGCCGAAGAGCGGGTAGAGCTCATCGCAGTGCAGCGCCGGCTTAAGCTTCCTCGTAAACTCCATCATCCAGGTAGGCCCCGGAGCGCCGGAGGCTACCTGCGCCGTCCAGCGGCGAACGAGGGAATCGCCTATCATCCGGCCCATGAGGCGGTCCGGGTCCACGTACTGCGCGAGCTGGCGCCATTGCGTGTAGCGCCCGTGTGGGAAGCCGAAGCGCTGGGAAAGGTAGTTACAAATAAACTTGCCCAGGGCCATATTATCGATGCGCTTGCCGGCTGGAAGATCGTAAAACTCATCCCGGGTGGAGCTCACCACGATGGGGATATCCGCCAATTCAGATGCCTGCATTGGTGCCGGGCCGAGGGCCAAGTCATAGCGGTGCTTCTTGCGGAACTTTTTGTAGCCCTTTTCTAGTGCCTCGGGCGACAGCGATTCCAGGGCATTGGGCTCGATGGGTACCGAGAGGCACCTGTGCAATCCCGCCACGCGGTGCTCAAAGGTATCGCGGGGATAGGCAGGCGATAGGGCGAGGACGCGCCGAAAAGCACCGCGGTAGTGATCGCGCCGGGCAAGCCATAGGCTAATCGCCGCACCGGCGGATTGGCCTACCAGGGTGATATTCGTTTTATCCCCGCCAAAGGATTCGATATTGTCCTGTAACCACTCCAAAGCCAGCACGCAGTCATCGATGCCGCGGTAGCGGTCCGCTTCATCGTCAGCAAAGCGAGCAAAACCGGCCAGGCCCACGCGGTAGCCCACCCGCACCTGGATGATGCCCTTGCGGGCCGTCACCGTGCCTGGCACCCGCTCGTCCTCATGCGAGCCGCCTTCAAAGCTTCCCCCGTGGATATAGACCACCACGGGGCAATCCGCAGCGTTGTCGGGGGCGGTGATGCTGAGTGCTACCTCATCCGGTTGCGGTGTGCGTGCATCCTGGTCGAGGGGTTTTTCCAGCGGTCGCGCTGGGGCAAAGCGGCTAGGTATTTCGCAAAAGCGCAGCGAATGAAAATAGGAGAGGCCATCGCGGCTAAAGCCGGTGATACGTCCAGATGGGGTGGCAATGGTGACGGGTATCTGTGCGCTCGACATACCTGCCAGATTACCGTGGGGCAGTAATATAAGGACCCATGGAGTGGTTGACTGACGTGAGCAGCGCATTTTCGCAGTTCCTGGTGCAGGCGCCCGTGTGGGTACAGATGATCATCGTGGTCATCATCGTGGTTCCCATCATGATTGGCCTGGCCTGGTGCCTGATGTGGGCCGTGGACCGCAGCGCCGTCCTAATTTCCCAGTTTCGCAATCGCGGCACTACAGTAAAAGACCATGGCTGAACAACATTCGGAGGGCGCGGGCGATAACGCAGCGAGCGGCGACGTGCCTGGCGCCAGCTCGGATAGGATCCAGCCGGTAGATCCCCGCGAAGGCCTGTGGGATCCAGAGCGCAAAAAAGATGAGCGCGCCGCAACTACGCCGGTTGTCGGCACCTCCCAGCCCGTTCGCCGCAAACGCTCTCTGCCTAAATCCCGGGTCTCGCTCACGCTGTGGTCCATGATTGCGTTGGTTCTCATCGTTGCGCTAATCGGCAGCCTGTGGCCCTAGGGCAAATTGGTGGATTACTCCAATAAATGGACCGCTTTGGTGCTATAAGCCCTGAATAATTACCACTTCGATCGTGGGTGAAACGCGTTGATTCGCCATCCGGTTGGTACAGTAGGCAGAGATTATTATTAGCTGTGCGAAAGGATATCGCGTGACCCTGCAACAAGTGCACACCCCGGCGGAATTTACCATTGAGCCGGGGGAGACCTGCCTCACCGCCCTGATGGATACCGCGAAGAAGCGCCCGCACGGCGTCATGTTTACCCGCCCAGCTAATTATGAGTGGGTCAATGTCACCGGTAAAGAATTTATCGATGAGGTCTTTGAAGTAGCCCAAGGCTTAATCGCGCTAGGCGTGGAGCAGGGTGACCGCATCGCCCTGATTTCTGCTACCCGTTACGAATGGTCCCTGCTGGACTATGCTATCTGGGCCGCCGGTGCGGCATCGGTTCCGGTTTATCCTTCCTCGTCCGCCTCCCAGGTGCGCTGGATTATCGAGGATTCCGGGGCGGTGCTGGCGATTACCGAAACCCGCGAGCACTCCGAATTGGTTGAAAACCTGGTCCTGCAAGACGATGGGGAACCGAATCTGAAGGGCTCGCCATCGCAGCTGCGGCGCGTATTGGAGATTAATTCCTCCGCCATCGATACCTTGAAATTTGAAGGCCGCAGCGTTGGCACCGACGAGGTGTCTGCCCGCATCGCCGCCACCAATACCGATGACCTGGCCTCCTTGGTTTATACCTCCGGCACCACCGGCCGCCCGAAGGGCTGCATCCTGACGCACCGGAACTGGCTCTCGGAAGCTAGGGCGCTGACCACCAACCCCATCGGCGTCTTCGCCGTGCCGGGCAGCCATACGCTGACATTTTTGCCCTTGGCCCACGTCTTTTCCCGCGCCGTATCGATTGCCGTGGCTATTCGCGGTGCCTCGCAGAACCACTGGTCCGATTTTTCCACCATCTCCATCGAGTTCGCCCGCTCTCGCCCCAACGTGATTTTGGGCGTGCCGCGCGTATTTGAAAAGGTCCGCAACTCTGCGGCCTCAAAGGCAGCGGATTCTGGCATTAAGAGCTTCCTTTTTGAGCAATCCGAAAAGATCGCCATCGAATACTCCAAGGCACTCGATACGCCGGACGGCCCAGACCGCCTGCTGAAAATTAAGCACAAGCTCTTTGACAAGCTGGTCTATTCCACCATCCGCCAGGGCGTGGGCGGCAATGTTCGGTACTGCATTACCGGTGGCTCCGCGATGGGCCACGATTTATTGCACTGGTTCCGCGGCATCGGAGTTCCCGTTTATGAAGGCTATGGCTTGACCGAGACCGCTGCGGCCGCGGCCGTGGACTACTTGGACCAATCCATTGGTACCGTCGGACCGCCGCTGGGCGGGGTGACCATGCGTATTAACGATGACGGCGAAGTCTGTATCAAGGGTGGCATGGTCTTCCAAGGGTATTGGAATAACCCCGAGGCCACGGAGGAAGCCTTCGAGGATGGCTGGTACAACACCGGTGACTTGGGGGAAATCGACGATGATGGCAAGCTCACCATCACCGGCCGCAAGAAGGACTTGATTGTCACCGCGGGCGGCAAGAATGTATCGCCTGGCCCGATGGAGGATATTCTGCGCGGCCACCCCCTGATTTCGCAGGCCATGGTCGTAGGCGATGGCAAGCCGTTCGTGGGAGCACTAATCACCTTGGACCCGGATATTCTCAAGCGGTGGAAATTGGACCACAATATCCCAGAAAACCGCTCCATGAGCGATATCGCTACCGATGCCACCCTGCGCGCCGAGGTGCAAGACGCCGTCAACAAGGTGAACTCCACGGTCTCCCACGCGGAGGGCATCAAGAAGTTCTACATCCTAGAAAGCGACCTTACTGAGGATGAAAATGAGCTCACCCCAACGATGAAGGTTAAGCGCAACGTGGTGGCCCAACGCTACGCCAGCGCTATTGAGCACATTTACAAGCGCTAGAAAGAGTCCAAACGGGTACACCCGGGGATTTTATTCCTCGGGTGTTTTCCTTCTTGCAGGTCAAAAAGGACGCAAGCGCGAACCTGCCATAAACCTGTGAAACGCTTCGGAGTGTCGCGCTCTCGCGGTGGGCGATCTGGCATAGAGTCATGAGTCGTCGCCGAAAACCTCAACCTCTACTAGAGGTTAGAAAAAGAAAACCGCGGAAGGAGTGGCTCGAAGCCTATGCAGAAGATCGCCGCCGAGCTGCGTCACCGCGAGCTCACCCAGGAGATTTATAATATCGGCGACGAAGTCGCGGAATACCTCGAGCACCTTATTGAAGCAATCGAGGATTGGGATGAGGAACTGTCCATGGATTGCCTGGCAGAACTCGGCGATATCGTCGACGATGCCCGCGTGGACTCGGGGCGCTGCGTGGGTGAGCTAATTGGGCTTCGCCAAGCGCTAGTGTCCGGCGTGCGTTCGGGAACCATTTCTGCCGCTCCCTCCGGCGCGAATGATGCGGAGGAGCCGGAGCAGCTCACCCCGCGCCTATTGGATGAGCGCTATCCCATTGCCAAGCCTATCGTCGTGCACGAACTGGCAGAAGCGCTGCGCCAGCGCACGCAGGCGGTAGCAGATTACCTCCGCGAGGTCGTGGAATACGTGCTGGCGCAAACTGATGCCGTCGCCCGCAACCTCGACATGGTGTCCCTGCCGCACCTTTATAAGTGCACAGGGGAATCCGCGCTCATCGCTGTGCAGGCATGGAAGCATACCGTGCTCGATACACACCCGGCGTACGTGCGCTCCATGCGCGGGCATAACCCGCCGCAATTTCTGGAAGAACGCGCCCGCATTGCCGCGGTCGTGGAAAAGGTCCGCGCCAAGCGCGAGGCAGCCCGCAGGGCCACAACTGCATAGATTTATTAGACTTCCTTGCTTAAAGCAAGGGGATTTTAGCGGCCACCGAGATTCCCTCTCTCGGTGGCCGTCGCATTTGTATATGACCACCCCGCGATTTTGCCGACAGCTTCGCCGCCTGTGAAAGCTCAGCGTCGGGACCGCTGGGCGCGTACCGCGTTCTGGCGCGCAGAGATAGTGGCCGTGACCTCAGAGATGAAGCGTCCCGGGTGCTGTACTAACTGGCGCGGGGAAATCCGTATGACGGTAAAACCCGCATCGTGCAGGCGCTTTTCGCGGGATTGGCCGGTTTGGTCCCGCGGCTTCGTTGGCATCGTGGTGGCCGCGGCGTCGTCTGGCCGCCCAACGGCTGTGGAAGAGGCCCCGGCCGTATGGTCATCATCCGGATCGGTGAAGTCGATGATGTAGGTCTTATTGATGCATAGCTCCGCGGTGATGCCGGGAAGGGCGGTGTACTGGACCTCGAAAAACATGGGCCACGGAAAATCCGCCTGGATGAGCAGGGCCCGGGCATAGGAGGCAAAAGGAGACGGGGAGGTGGCGCAGCTGTGGTGGATCACGTCCCGGACGACCGCGCTATTGCGCACCCTGCCCATCCGCGCGAACTCCTGCCTGAGTTTCTTCTTCGTTATCCCTGCCCGCAAGGCAGAGTCGGCGGCAATGAGGCCTTCGCGAAAACCGTGGAATCGGGCGATATCGATCACGGCCCGGGCTGGCGAAACGGTGCGGGCGCCATGCACCAGCATCGGTTCGGGTAATTTCGTTTTGCGGTAAAAGCGTTCTGGATGGCGCCGGTCCTTATTTGGCAAAGAGTTATGGGGAAGGGCCATTTCCACCTTTTCTTCCGCGGAGGCAAGCACCCATAGCCCGTGGACGCGGGCGGCGGACTTAGAGATGAGCACCGCGGTATAAGCGCTGCGGGCGGCGGCGATGGCGCGCAGGCGCAGCTGGGAGGATAGGCTCAAACCGTGGTAATGGTCGCGGTGTACCGCGATGCGGGGTGCGAGCTTGAGGTAGGTGCCGTTATCGAGGTCGCGGCCGAAGGTGGGATGGTTGTGCCGGATGGAAGGAATATTAGTTAGTGCTTTGCTCATGACCCCGAGCACATATGAGGCGCACGATGCCTGCTACCCGAATGCGCGCGAGGCTGTGGAGTTCTCGTTGAATCTTCACTAAGTGTGAACCGTGGTGCTCGAGTGGCGCCACGAGCTTAAGTTATCCACACCCGCGCTATGGGTGGGTTGCGCGACTGAGCTCGATTAGTACGAATCGATTACCAAGCTAGCGGCATGCTCGCGCAAATAATCTCGAAGGTAGGGCAGGGCAAAGTCTACTTGGCCACTGGCTGGTATCTCGATTAATTCCGAGTCAAGCAAGCGGCGGCGGTAATTGGATGCATATTGCGAGCTTTTTCCTAGGCGGGCCGTGATATCACTCATGGATGAGGGGCCATTGTCTTGCGCCATATGGAGCAGGAATGTCCGATCGATGGGGGAAAGCTCCGCTAGGGCGGGCTCATGGACTAGCTGCCCTAGCTTTCGTCGTGCTTTGGAAATGCCTTCCTGCGCAGCTTCCACCGAAATCGTATTGTCTGTTCGGTGGCGGAAAGCCCATAGGCCGACGAGCTGAATCATAAAGGGGTATCCCTGGCAAGCGGATACGGCAGAATTCAGCGCGTCCTTGTCCCAATTAACCTCTGTTTCTTCTACGGGAGCCTTGAGTGCCTTCCGGACGTCCGTATCCGCCACTCGGTCCAATTCAATACGGTTCGCACGGCGGAGAAAAGTGACAGGATTAGAGTCATCCTGGCTGGCTAAAAGCGGTTTAATCGAGGAAGGGATCCCTGCCATGACTACAGCAATATTTTCCCCTTCTCGCACGAGGTGCTGGATGGTAGCGCCAAAATCGATGACCTCATCACTGCGCTGGTGGTGCATTTCATCCAACGTAATGAGCACCCCGGTGGGCTCGCCGTGGGAAATCCGGTCGAGTTCGCGCTGCGCATGGAGAAGGTCTTTCAAAGCCCTTCTTAAGGGATAAGATTCCGCGGATAATGTCCTTGGATCCCATTCCATCCCGATGCCTAATTGAAAAAGGTGCAGGTTGAAACCTTTTAGCGCTGTGCGGTTGAGTTGAAGGGTATTAATAATTTCAGCTCGGAGCCGCTCTGCAAAACCGGCAGATGCCGTGTCATTAAGGATGCGCCAACCGCGATCTGACGCGGTGTCTTCGAAAGCATTGAGCAACACCGTCTTGCCGATACCGCGTGGACCCACGACGAGAGAAATACGTTCATGGGATCCGGGGCCATCGTCCAAGGCATAAGCGAACTCCTCAATGGAGTCTTTACGGCCAGCTAGGTAGGGAGGCGTGGCTCCAAGCGTGGCGGTAAACGGATTCTTCCGGTGGGTCATAGCCCAAGTGTAAAACACCGCGCTTGTGTACGCTTGTTTATCTTTTGAATTTTGTTTATAAAACTATTAGGTGCCGAAACCAACGGGACTGGTTGGTTTCGGTGAGGACGCTATACCGCAGGGGGAGGGGTGACCTTGTCCAGCTGCTCGGTAATCTGCGGCCACAGCTGGCCCATGATGTCATCCCAGGTAAGGATCCACACGGCCTTGTCTTTGTCCGCTTTGCCTACGACCACGAGCTGCTCATTGCGGGAGCGCATGTGATCGAGAGTCTTTTGCACGGTGGTAGCAGAAGAGACGGAAATCGGGTCGCGGGAAAACTCGAGGACTGGGGTATCGGGATTGGCCAAGAGGGTATCGCGCACGTGCACCACGCGGGGCACGCGGGAATCCTTGGGGAAGACGAGCACGCGCATAATGTTTTTGCGCAGGACGAGCTCTTGGAGCTGTTCCACCGTGGCATCGGAAGGCAGCGGCACTACCTCTGAGCCGTGGGCGCGCGCCATGGCGCCTACCGTGGAGTTCTCGAGCTCGATGACATCGGAAATCTGATTGGCGGAATTATCGTCAAGCGCGCCGGTCTCGCGGGAGTGCTCGACCAAGGTGCGCAGCGTCTCGGCATCGTAGCCGGCAGCACCGGCGCGATCGACCGGTCTCTCACCCGTCATGGCCACCAATTTATTGGCCATCGTGTTAATCCACTTCAACAGCGGACGGAAGACCCACACGAACCCACGGGCGGGGATGGCGATGACCTGCAGGGCGGATTCTGGGTGCGCGATGGCCCAGGACTTGGGCGCCATTTCGCCCAGCACCAAGTGCAGGAAGGTGACGATGAACAGGGCGAGGATGAAGCTGGCGACATCGGCAATGCCCAGCGGCAGGCCAAGGGCCTCCAGCGGGGCCATCAAAAGGTGATGGACCCAGGGCTTGGTCACGGCACCGAGCACGAAGGTGGCGGCGGTAATGCCCAATTGCGCGCCCGCCAGCATGATGGTCAGCTCATTGAGCGAGCGCAGGCCGGCGCGGGCGGTGCGCGAGGATTCCGCGTTTTCTTCAAGCCGGTTGCGGCGCGAGCCCATGAGGGAAAACTCGATGACCACGAAGAAGCCGGAAGCCGCAATAATGAGCAGCGTGACGATGAGGTTGAACCACCACGTATCGGTCATTATGCCTCCTCCTCTTCTTCTTCTTCGCTGTCATGAACGTATTCCTCAATAAGTTCGATGGCCAGGGAGGATGGCACGTGGCGGTCCACGTCATCCACGCGCATGCGGATGGAGCGGGTGGGTGCTTCATCCTGATCCACCCAGTCATCCGGCTCTGCCTCCAACGCGATGGTGTGGACCTCGCCTACCTCCGGCAGGGCACCGGCGTGCGCGATGAGCAGGCCGGCGATGGTTTCGAAATCGCCCTCTGGAAGATCGTGGCCAATGGCGCGCTCGATTTCATCCAGCGGCGTATCGCCATCGACCAGCCAGTGGGATTCGTCCTGCTCGGTGATTTCTTCGGTTTCCTCGAAATCGTGCTCATCGGTGACATCGCCAAGAATCTCTTCGGCCAAGTCCTCCATGGTGACGATGCCGACGAATCCGCCGTACTCATCGATGACGCAGGCCAGCTTTTGTTCCTCGCCGCGCAATTCATCGACGACATCGGGAAGCGGCATAAGCTCCGGAACCACCAGGGGCTCGCGCATGATGGCGGTGGCGCTGGTGGCGGCAGGGAGATCGGATCCCAGGACATCGAAAAGATGCACTACGCCGATGGGATTGTGCTCATCATCGATGACGGGGTAGCGAGTGTGGTTTTCAGACATTAATTCGCGCACCTCGCCCAAGGTGGTGCCGGGGTCGATCACGTCCACGCGGGAGCGGGGGATCATGGCGTGCTCGACGTCGTGCTCGGGAAAGTCGAGCAAACGGTCCAAAACCATATAAGTATCCTCATCCAAGACGCCGGTTTCGTGCGAGGAATCGACGATGGATTCGAGGTCATCGGCAGTAGCAGAAGAGTCGACGTCTTCTACCGGCTCGATGCGAAAGAGCTTCAAAATTGCATTGGAGGAATACTCGAAAAAGCGGATGAGCCAGCCGAAAATGCGCAGGTACCACTGCGTGGATGCGGCCAGGCGCAGCGCCGTTTTCATGGGCGCGGCGATGGTGTAGTTCTTGGGGAAAAGCTCCGCAAAGAGCATCGTGGCGATGGTGGAAATAAATAGCGCCGCGATGGTGCCGATTGCCACGGATACGCCGGTGGGGATGCCCACGCCGCCGAGCAGCACGCCCAGGCCCTGACCCACCAAGGGCTCTGCCACATAACCAATGAGCAGGCCGGTAATAGTAATGCCCAGCTGCGCACCGGAAAGCATGAAGGAGGTGCGCTTGGTGATGTCGAGCGCGCGCTGGGCGGATTTATCACCTTCAGCGGCCATGGACCGCAATTGGGTGCGGTCCACGGACATGAATGAAAACTCTTGCGCCACGAAGTAGGCGTTCGCGACGATGATGAGCCCGATGACGACAAAGCCTGCCAGGATCATCACAATAGCCGATAACATGAGTTACTCCCCACCGCCTATAAGGTGGCGGGGACATCGACTGGGAGGCTCCACTGAAGGTACCTTTCTATACGCGGGAAGTTGGCAATATACTACATGTTTAACACCCATTTCGGCCATTTTGTTCCCTGCCTATTAGGGTTTGATTCATGACTGAACCATTCGGGCTGTATATCCACGTTCCCTTTTGCGCCACCCGCTGCGGCTATTGCGATTTCAATACTTATACCCCCGGCGAGTTGGGCAGCCCGCGCGATCTCACCGGCCCGTACCTCGATGCCTTGGACAAGGAGCTGGAGATGGCGGCCAACCGCGTGGGGCGCCCCGCGGATACGGTCTTCATCGGCGGCGGCACGCCCTCGCTCCTGGGGGGTCAGGGCCTGAGCCGCATTCTGGATACGGTGCGCTCTACCTTTGGGCTTAGCCCAGGCGCCGAGGTCACCACCGAGTCCAACCCGGAGTCCACCTCGCCGGAGTACTTTGCCGCGCTTGCCGATGCCGGCTTTAACCGCATCAGCCTCGGCATGCAGTCCGCCTCGCACAGCGTGCTCCAGGTGCTCGAGCGCGCCCACACCCCCGGGCGCGCCTTCGACGCCGCGCGCGAGGCCCGTGCTGCCGGCTTCCAGCACGTTAACCTCGACATGATTTACGGTACGCCCACCGAAACCGACGATAACGTCCGCGAGACCTTGGACCGCGTGCTCGAGACCGGCGTCGACCACGTCAGCGCGTACTCGCTCATCGTAGAAGACGGCACCCGTATGGCCCGCAAGGTGAATAAGGGACTGTTGCCCGCTCCGGATGAAGACGTGCTGGCCCGGCGCTACGAAATGATTTCCTCCACTCTGGAAAACGCCGGATTCGAGTGGTACGAGGTCTCCAATTGGTCGCTGCCCGGCGGAGAATGCGAGCACAACCGCATTTATTGGGTGGACGGCAACTGGTGGGGCGCAGGTCCGGGAGCGCACTCCCACCTAGGTGACGAGCGCTTTTACAACGTCAAGCACCCCAACCGCTATATCCAAACGATAGGAAACGGTGAGCTGCCCATTAAAGACAGCGAAACCTTGACGGGGGCCGATCGCCACATGGAAAAGGTGATGCTCGGCCTGCGCCTGCGCGAGGGCATCCCAGAATCCTGGCTCGATGCCCACGCAGCCCCTGCATTGGAGGGATTCATCGACCGCGGCCTGCTCGAGCGTGCCGGCCAGCGCGTGCGAGTGACCAAACCTGGGCGCCTGCTTGCCGATGGCATTGTCTCCGATCTCCTCATCGCCGAAGAGTCCTAGCCGCCGTTAGAAAGTTCTTATATTTGCCCCTGAACCACCAAAACCTCTTATATTCCCCTCTGGACCAGCAAAACCCTTTATATATCCCTCTGAACCACCAAAACCCCTTATTCGGGCTTATTCTTGTTAGACTTTTAAGGTTGGCACTGGATTTACGCTGTATTTATAGAGAGACGCCGGTACATCGACTTAAACTAACCCGCAGAGAATAGGAGCGTTGAGAAGTGTCCACCTCAACTGATGCCCGCCGCAAGGAGGTCCTGCGGGCCATCGTTGCGGATTACATTGCCTCCCAAGAACCCGTCGGTTCCAAAACGCTGGTAGAGCGCTACCGGCTGGGCGTTTCTTCCGCGACCATCCGCAATGACATGGCTGTGCTGGAATCTCAGGGTCTGATTTCGCAGCAGCATGCCAGCTCAGGGCGCGTTCCCACGCAGCAGGGCTACCGGCAGTTCGTTGATTCTCTCCACGAGGTCAAGCCGCTTTCTACCCCGGAGCGCAAAGCGATGCTGAACTTCCTGGAAGGCGGGGTAGACCTCGAAGATGTGCTTCGCCGCTCCGTGCAGCTTTTGGCCCAGGTCACGGAGCAGGCGGCCGTGGTGCAGCTGCCCAATTTGAAGGTCTCACGCGTCAAGCACTGCGAGGTGGTCACGCTATCTCCGGTGCGGGTGCTGCTCGTGCTGATTACGGATAATGGCCGCGTGGATCAACGCAACGTGGAACTGGATGAGGTCATTGACCAAGACCAGACGTATCGCCTGCGGGACATCGTCAATAATGCGCTAGTGGGCAAGACGCTTACTGATGCCTCCGTGGAGCTCGCCCACCTCGTCGATGACGCCCCTCTAGATATCCGCCACCACGTGCTCAAGGTGGCGACCACGCTCATTGAAACCTTGGTGGAACAGCCTTCCGATCGCCTGATTATGGCGGGCACCTCCAACCTCACCCGCGTCGCCCGCGAATTCCCAGAAGGCCTGCCCAAAATTATCGAGGCCTTAGAAGAACAGGTCGTCGTCCTGAAATTGTTGGCGCGGGTGCCGGATCTGGGCAATGTTTCCGTGGTGATTGGAGACGAAAACGAAGAGGATCAACTGCGTGATGCCTCCGTCGTGGCCGCCGGGTATGGTTTTGGAACCGGGGGACAGGCGGCGACGCTGGGCGGCCTTGGTGTGGTGGGGCCGACGTTTATGGACTATTCGGGAACAATCTCTAAGGTCTCTGCTGTTGCACAATACGTAAGCGAAATTTTGGCCGGCGAGTAGTGCGGGTAGACTAGCCGGTCGCTACATAAATTTTTGCAAGGTAATACCAACAAGACGATCGAGAAGGAATATCTCTAACAGTGGCTCGTGACTATTACGGCATCCTCGGCGTTGATAAGGACGCAACGGACCAGGAAATTAAGAAGGCGTACCGCAAGCTGGCCCGCAAGTATCACCCGGATGTGAACCCGGATGATGAGGCAGCGGCGGAGAAATTTCGTGAGGCCTCGGTAGCCCAAGAAGTTTTGCTGGATCCGCAAAAGCGCCAGATCGTCGATATGGGCGGCGATCCCATGGAGCAAGGTGGCGGTGGCGGCGCCGGTGCCAGCGGATTTAGCGGCTTCGGCGGCGGAGGCTTAGGCGATATCTTCGCCGAGTTCTTCGGCGGTGGCGCCGGCGGCGGATCCCGGGGACCTAAGTCGCGCGTGCAGCCTGGCAACGACGCCCTCCTGCGCACCCGCATTAGCCTGGAAGAGGCCTATACCGGCCTAAAGAAGAAGGTTACCGTTGATACCGCGGTGCTGTGCGATTCCTGTGGCGGTACGGGCTCGAACTCCAAGTCCAAGCCTGTTACCTGCGATAACTGCAATGGCATGGGTGAAATCCAGGAGATGCAGCGCAGCTTCTTGGGCAACGTGATGACCAGCCGCCCGTGCCCGAAGTGCCAGGGCTTTGGCGAAATCATTGAGGACCCCTGCAACCAGTGCGCCGGCGATGGCCGCGTGAAAAAGCGTCGCGATCTTACGGTCTCTATCCCGGCCGGCATCAACGATGGCATGCGCATCCGCATGGCCTCCCAGGGCGAGGTTGGCCACGGCGGCGGGCCCGCAGGTGACCTTTACGTGGAGGTACACACCCAAGAACACGAGGTTTTCCAGCGCAATGCGGATGACCTGAACGTCACCGTGCACGTGCCGATGATCGATGCTGCGCTGGGCACCAATTTCACCATCGACCAGCTCAACGGCGAAGAGCTCACCATCGATATCGAGCCGGGCACCCAGCCAGGCGAGTCCATCAAGGTCGAAGGCGCGGGCATGCCACGCCTGCGCACCGATGGCTACGGCAGCCTGTTTGCCCACGTGGACGTGGTCGTTCCCAAGGACTTGGACCGCAAGAGCCGCGAGGCGCTGGAAAAGATCCGCAATACCCGCGATGAGGGCGCCCGTGTGCGCACCGCCAGCGACGGGCAGGAAGACTCCTTCTTTACCCGCCTGCGCGATAAGTTCCGCCGCTAATGTCGCTGCCCGTCTTCATCCACCCGGATCTCTCCGCCACCCAGGCCGGAGACAGCATCACGCTGTCGGGGCCCGAGGCGCGCCATGCCGTGACGGTCAAGCGGATGCAACAGGGGGAGAAGCTAGCGCTTATCGATGGCACCGGCATCCGCCTCACCCTCACCGTCACCGAGACCTCGGGCAAGGACCACTTAGCCGGCACCGTCGAGTCCGTTACCCACATCCCCGAGCCGAATCCGCGGGTAACGGTGGTGCAGGCGATTCCCAAATCCGAGCGCGCCGAGCTTGCTGTTGACCTGGCTACCCAAGCTGGGGCGGATGAGATTATCGCCTGGCAGGCGGATCGCTGCGTGGCTAAGTGGGATGGGAAGAAGGCTCCGAAGGCCGTCGCCAAATGGCAGGCCGCCGCTGAAGCAGCCGCAAAGCAATCCCGGCGAGACCGCATCCCGCAGGTTCGCGGTCCGCTGACCACCCGCCAATTGGTTGCGGAACTGGCAGAGCGCGCAGAATCCGCGAGCGTGCTAGTCCTGCACGAGGAAGCCACCGAATCCATCCGCGAGGTGGACCTGCGCGGCGAGGTCTTCCTCTTGGTCGGCCCCGAGGGCGGCATAGGGGAAGAAGAGCTGACAACACTGTGCGAGGCCGGGGCCGTTCCCATCAAATTGGGCCCAGAGGTTTTGCGCACCGCCAGTGCGGCGATGGTGGCTTTGGCGGCTATCGGCATGCGGACTGAGCGCTGGTAGCCTATTAGACGTGCCTATCATCACCAAGAAATGTGAGATCGATTCCGCGTATGTCAGCAGCGTTTTGGGCAGCGCGGACGATAACCTCCGCGTGCTCAATGACCGCCTTGATGCGGACCTTTTTGCCCGCGGCAATATTGTCACCGTCACCGGCCCCGATTACGAGGTAGCCCGCGCGGCGAAGATCCTCGACGAGCTCGAGGCCATCGCCAGGCGCGGCCATGCCGTATCCACCGATACGGTCAAGCACACCATGGACATGGTGGCCGTGGAGGCGCCGCAGTCGGTAGCGGCGGCGATGGCGGCGGACATCGTCAAGCGCCGCGGCAAGTCGATCCGTCCCAAGACGGTGGGGCAATCCGAATATGTGCAGGCCATCGATAATAATACTGTGGTCTTTGGCATTGGCCCGGCCGGTTCAGGAAAGACCTATCTGGCGGTGGCGAAGGCCGTGCAGGCCCTGCAAAATAAGCAGGTCTCGCGCATTATTCTTACCCGTCCGGCGGTTGAGGCGGGCGAAAACCTGGGCTTTTTGCCGGGTACGCTCAATGACAAGATTGACCCGTATCTGCGCCCGCTTTATGACGCGCTGCGAGACATGCTCGATCCAGAGATGATCCCCAAGCTTATGGATGCCGGCATCATCGAGGTCGCCCCGCTGGCGTATATGCGCGGGCGCACGCTCAATGATGCATTTGTCATCCTTGATGAGGCGCAAAACACCACGCCGGCGCAAATGAAGATGTTTTTGACCCGTCTTGGCTTTGGTTCCACCATCGTGGTCACCGGCGATATCTCCCAGGTGGATCTCCCGCGCGGCCAGATTTCCGGTCTGCGCATCGTGCGGCGGATCCTCAATAACGTGGATGATATCCACTTTGCGGATCTCAGCGCCCAAGACGTGGTGCGTCACCAGCTGGTGGGCCGCATCGTGGATGCTTATGATTCCTTTGATAATAAAAAGGCTGCGGAATACGAAGGGGAATAAGTGAGTATCGAATTTCTCAATGAGTCGGGTTTTGATGGCGTCAACGAGGAGATGCTGATCGATGTCGCCTCCTATGCCTTCGGCGCCATGGATATCAACCCCGATGCGGAATGCGCCATTACCTGCGTGGACCTGAAATCCATCGAGGATCTGCACATCCGTTGGATGGACTTGGAAGGCCCTACCGATGTGATGAGTTTTCCCATGGATGAGCTCACCCCCGGCGCCACTTCTGGTGGCGGGCGCCCCGATGCCGCCGATCCGGGACCTGCCATGCTTGGCGATATCGTATTGTGCCCCGAGTTTGCCCTCCGCCAGGCCGATGCCGCCGGGCATTCGCTCGGACACGAGCTCGCGCTATTGACGGTGCACGGCTGCCTGCACTTGCTGGGCTACGATCACGCCACCGCAGCGGAAGAAAAGGAAATGTTTGCCCGGCAGAATGAGCTGCTGGCGGATTGGTACGATGACCTCGCCGCTCGCGGGAAAAGCTACCAGCCAAAGCCCTCGGGCCCGAAGGCCTTTCCGGATGCCGCCGAGCGAGCCCGCCTCGATGAACAGGTACCCGGCGGCGGAATTCCGGCCATCGGGGAGCCACGGGACGAGGAACCCCACGAATAATTTCGCCCCTTCCTTTGTCTCTGTGCACAGTCAGTAGCACAATGGATAGCTATGACTATCCTTTCCATTCAGTCTCACGTCACCTACGGCCACGTGGGAAATTCCGCGGCCGTCTTTCCTCTCCAGCGCGCCGGCCACGAGGTGTGGCCCGTGCACACGGTGAACTTCTCCAACCACACGGGATACGGTGACTGGGGCGGACCGATGATTCCGGCTAGTGATGTCACGTCGATCATCGATGGCATCGAAAAGCGCGGTGCTTTTGAAAATATCGACGCCATCCTTTCCGGCTACCAAGGCGGCTCCGATATTGCCGATGCCATCGTGGACACCGTTCGCCGCATCAAGGCCGTCAACCCCAAGGCGCTCTATGCTTGCGACCCCGTGATGGGTAATGCGAAGTCGGGTTGCTTCGTTTCCGAAGAAATTCCGCCACTGCTGCGTGACCGCGTGGTGCCCGTGGCCGATATCATCACCCCGAACCAATTTGAGCTGGGCTATCTGACCGATACCGAGGTCAGCACCTTGGACCAGACCTTGGCTGCGGTGAAGAAGGCGCAGGAAATGGGTCCGAAGACGGTATTGGTTACCTCCGTAAAACGCCCGGAAACCCCTGCGGATCAGATCGAGATGCTCGCCGTCGATGGTGAGCGCGCTTTCTTGCTCTCGACCCCGCTGTTGCCGGTTAAGCGCAACGGCTCTGGTGACGTGACCGCGGCGCTGTTTACTGGCCACTACGTTGAAACCCATGACGTGAAAGAGGCGCTGCGCCGCACCGCATCTTCTGTCTACGAGCTTCTGCGTACGACGTATGAAGCGGAATCCACCGAGCTGCAGCTCATTCAGGCCCAGGATGCTTTTGCTCACCCGAGCATGCAATTCCAAGCGGAGGAGCTCTAAGGCTGCCCCAAGAGGGGATGCGGTCTGTAATTCGAGACAAGCACGTCGCTTTTCTGGTGAATACGTGAGGTTCATCATATAGAGTGATAGGTGTAACTTAATCAACGACGTGATTGGAGTCCCGTCTTGTCCAGCACCGGAAGCATCAGCGCATCCCCCGACGGCCTGTTGATGGCCCTTATCCAGTACCCAGTTCCCGTAGTCAATACCCCAGAAGACGTTCAAGCAAACGTCGATGAAATCTGCCGCATGGTGGCCTCGACCAAGGCGGGCTACCCAGACTTGGATCTCATCGTCTTTCCGGAGTATTCCTCTTCGGGACTGAACACCAAGATTTGGTCCTACGATGAATTCCTCATTGGGCTCGATGACCCCAAGGTGGACCAGTACAAGCAGGCTTGTAAGGATAACGACGTCTGGGGCGTCTTCTCCATCATGGAACCCAACCATGAGGAAGGAAAGCCCCCGTTCAACACGGCGATTATCATCAACTCCGACGGTGAGATTGCACTGCACTACCGTAAGCTGCAGCCATGGACCCCCATCGAGCCGTGGTACCCAGGTGACCTGGGCATGCCGGTGTGCGATGGCCCCAAGGGCTCCAAGCTTGCAGTCAATATCTGCCACGATGGCATGTTCCCAGAGCTCGCCCGCGAAGCGGCGTATAAGGGTGCCAATGTCTACATCCGCATCTCGGGTTATTCCACTCAGACCCAAGACCAGTGGATCATGACCAATAAGACCAACGCCTTCCAGAACCTGATGTATACGGCATCGGTGAACTTGGCGGGCTATGACCAGGTCTTTTACTACTTCGGTGAAGGAAATGTCTGCAACTACGATGGCCACATGATTTCTGAGGGTCACCGCAACCCGGGCGAAATCGTCACCGCAGAGGTATTCCCAGCGTTGGCTGATAAGGCGCGCATCAACTGGGGCCTAGAAAACAACATCTTCAACTTGGGCAACCGCGGCTATGTCGGTTACCCAGGCGGAAAGACCGAAAACTACCTCACCTGGGTCGAAGACCTTGCCAAGGGCGAGTACAAACTGCCATGGTCCGATGATGTTCGCATCAAGGACGGCTGGAAGTACTACCCGGACGGACCGCAGCTTGGCCCGCTCCCGGATGAATTCAAGAAATAGACACACGGCTATTAGCTACTGAAGGCCCCGCACCCTCGTTCATTTTGGGGGAGCGGGGCCTTCGGGCTGGTGTTGACCTGATAGGAACATCAAAAGGTCAACGTCCTCAGGTATATCTGAGCGCGATTTGCTACATTTCAGGCGCGAATATGCTCAGTCATTGCAGTGGACCTATAGCATCTGCGAATAGGACGGCGGGGTACAGTTTCGGGGCTCCGCTCTAGAGGCCTTCCCCTTGTGTTTCCAAGGGCGTTCCCGCGAGAGAACCTTCGTCATAGAATTCTGGTGACGCTCCACCCTGCGGCGGTCCCGAATATGGAGCGCCGCCGTTGCAAAGCTCTGGCCATTCGTCTGGATAAAGCAAGTGCCCATTAAGGCCACCGCATACTCCTTCCGCGCGCACGGAACGCTGGAGTGCAGGGGTATTGCACAGTTCGGTTTGGTGCGAAGAGCCATCAGAAAATCTCCCGAATGCGCCAAGGCCGATTTCGCAGTACAGTAGCTCAGGCTCCGTCGCGGCCGCTTGCGGTTGTGCGCCTGATTCCTCAGTTGCTACTTGGGTTTCTGGTTCTGTTGGGGTTTCGGAGGTCGGCTCTTGCGTGGTGGATTGTGCAACGCTGCTCGAAGAGGACTCACTAGGTGAGCTAGATGTTGAACTAGTAGAAGTACTGGTGGATTCCTCTTCGGAAGGCGAAGTACCAGCAACAGGGGATGAACAGGCACTAAAAGAAATGGTGAGAAGAGCGCCCAGGAGCAGTAGGGGAGACTTGGTTGGCATGGCGGAGTGCCTTTCAGGAAGCGGTGAGAAATACACCGAGGAGGAGAGAACGGTCTTAGCTTAGCCTGCCGATTTGTTAGTGCGTGAAACAATCGGAGATTTTGGTGCGGTGGGCTA
Source organism: Corynebacterium sp. KPL2838 (assembly GCF_040225455.1). NCBI lineage: Bacteria > Bacillati > Actinomycetota > Actinomycetes > Mycobacteriales > Corynebacteriaceae > Corynebacterium > Corynebacterium sp. KPL2838. Next base: position 63,127 of record NZ_JBEHFT010000006.1, read on the forward strand.
TCATTGCAGGTAATGAGTTCTGATATTGATGCACAGTTTGATGCGGCATTCGAGGGCCTGCCAGATGACCCCGATGATGCAGCTCCGGAAGCCGCCGGGGAGAAGGCAGCTCCGTTAGATTATTCGCAGTACACGGATACCCCGGAAGGATTCCGCTCTGGATTCGTATCCTTTGTGGGCCGCCCGAATACGGGGAAATCCACGCTGACCAATGCGCTGGTGGGCCAAAAGATCGCCATTACCGCGGACCAGCCGGAAACGACTCGCCACACCATCCGGGGCTTGGTTCACCGCGAGGATGCACAGGTCGTCGTGGTGGATACGCCGGGCCTGCACCGCCCCCGCACCTTGTTGGGCGAGCGGCTTAATGAAGTGGTCAAAGAAACGTATGCGGATGTGGATGTCATCGGATTGACCATTCCGGCAGATGAAAAGATTGGTCCGGGTGACCGGTGGATCTTGGACAATGTGCGCTCGATTGCGCCGAAGACCCCCATCATCGGCATCGTGACCAAGCTGGATAAAGCGTCCAAGGACCAGGTGGGCGCGCAGCTTTTGGCCTTGCACGAGCTCTTGGCGCAAGAAGATCCAGAGGCAGTGGTGATTCCGGTTTCTAGTAAAAAGGGCGTGCAACTGGATGACTTGGTGCAGGTCATCGTAGAGCATTTGCCGGAGGGCCCGAAGTTCTATCCGGACGATCACATCACTGATGAGGGGCAAGAAAAGCGCATTGAAGAACTCATCCGTGAGGCCGCACTATCTGGCTTGAAGGCGGAGCTACCGCACTCGGTTGCGGTGCAGATCGATGAAATGCTGCCTTCGCGCACGCGTGAGGGAGTGCTGGACATTCACGCCATCATGTACTTGGAGCGCCAAGGTCAAAAGCGCATCATCGAAGGTAAAGATGGCCTGCGTTTCCGCCGCATCGTGGGCAATGCCCGTAAGGAAATCATGGAGCTATTGGGCCAGAATGTGTACCTGGACCTGCGCATCAAAGTACTGAAAAATTGGCAGTCAGATGCCAAGTCGCTGGGCAGGCTCGGGTTCTAAAAGGCTATGCGCGAAAATTATCGCGACCGCGCCGTGGTCATTCGCTCCTATGATTTTGGGGAAGCAGACCGCGTAATCGTACTTCTCACCCAAAACCATGGGTTGGTGCGTGCGGTGGCCAAGGGCGTGCGCCGGGCAAAATCCCGTTTTGGATCGCGGCTGCAGCTCTTCGTCAACCTTGACGTCCAACTGTATGTGGGAAAGAATTTGGCCACGATTTCCCAGGCGGATACGGTGAATTATTTTGGCGCGCGCCTGATTGAAGACTACGAGCGTTATACTGCTGCCTGCGCGGTCTTGGAATCGGCCGAGCGGCTCATCTACGCGGATGGCGACGGCGACCCCTACCTCTACAATGCAGTCGTGGCTGCGCTCGAGCAATTGCAAACCGAGGAGCCGACGCAAACGCTTGATGCATTCTTATTGCAGGCCATGGCGCATGCCGGGTGGGCGCCGAGCCTTTTTGATTGCGCCCAGTGCCAGCGCCCCGGCCCGCACCACGCCTTTCACCCGGCCGTCGGCGGCGCCGCCTGCCACGAATGCCGGCCACCAGGTGCTGCAGAGGTGGATCCGGAAACCCTCCACCATTTGTGGCTTTTGGCACATGGCTACCCGACGAATCCGACGAATGCGCAGCGGCAGGAGGGGCATCGGCTAGCGCGGGCGCACCTGCAGTGGCACATGGAGCGAAATGTGTCCGCATTACAGGTGATGGAACAGTAAACTGTAGTCCGTGATTACCCCAGATCCTTCTCGTCGCCTGACCCCGCCGAATATCCCGGAAGAGCTGCTGCCGCGCCATATTGCGTTGGTGATGGACGGCAACGGCCGCTGGGCCCAGGAAAAGGGCATGAAACGCACGGAGGGCCACCGCAGGGGAGAGGCGGTGCTTCTCGATGTCGTCGATGCCTGCCTCGCCGCCGGTGTCCCGTACCTTTCGGCATATGCCTTTTCCACTGAAAACTGGCGGCGCAGCCCTGAAGAGGTGCGCTTTTTGATGGGCTTTAATCGCGACGTGCTGCGCCGGCAGCGAGAGTGGCTCAATGAGCGCGGTGTCCGCGTGGTGTGGGTGGGGCGTCGTCCGCGCCTGTGGCGCTCGGTGATTAAGGAACTCGAAACCGCCGAAGAATTGACCAAGAATAATACAAAAATGACGCTGGCCATGTGCGTTAATTACGGCGGCCGGGCGGAAATGGTCGATGGCGTGCGCCAGATTGCGGAAAAGGTCGCCGCTGGTGAAATTCGCCCGCGCGATATTAAAGAAAGCACCATCGCAGAGCATCTCTATGATCCCGGCATGCCGGACGTGGACCTATTCTTGCGGCCTTCCGGTGAGAAGCGCACCTCGAACTTCCTGCTGTGGCAGTCCGCCTATGCCGAGATGATTTATCAGGACAAGCTATTTCCTGATTTCACCCCGGAGGACCTCTTCGCCGCCATTGAGGAATATGCCCGCCGGGATCGCCGCTTCGGTGCTGTGAAGTAGGGAAGTAGTAGCTAAGTAAGGCGCGCGAGACTACCGTGCGGTGACTACTGTGCGGCCGCGCACTGCGAGCACACGCCGAAGATCTCCGCGTCGTGGCCGGTAAGCTCGAAGTTGTACTCGGCGGCTACGGCCGAAGCCCACTTTTCAATGGGTCCACCATCGATTTCTTCGGTGCGGCCGCATTTGGTGCATACCAAGTGGTGGTGGTGCGCATCGGTTTCGCAATGGCGGTACAGGGTCTCGCCATTGGGCATGTGTAGTGCATCTACGGCATCAATATCGGAAAGAGATTGTAGGGTGCGGTAGACAGTGGTGAGACCGACTTTTTCTTGCCGCTCTTGGAGCTGGTGATAAATTTCCTTGGCGGAGGCGAACTTGTCGATGTCCCGCAGGACCTCAACAACCGCGGTGCGCTGTTTAGTATTGCGCGAGCCGAGCTTGGGGATACTCTCATGAATGGACATGACATTCATATTATCAACTCTTTTTCAACAAGCGCTATAATAAATCGTCTTTATATGCAGACCGGTTATTAAGAGGCGATTTTCGCGGCGTCTTCCAAAAGCGTTAAAACCTCCGGTGCGACCAGAGAATAGGTCACCTCGCGCCCATTGCGCTCGGAGCTGACAATCCCTGCCTGCTTAAGAACTCGCAGGTGCTGGCTAATCAGCGGCTGGGACTTCCCGGTGGCCTTTACCAGCTCGTATACGTAATGGTCGCGCTCCGCCAGGCGGGTAATGATGGAAATGCGCAGCGGGGAATCGAGGGCCGCGATAACGCTTGCGGCCGCAGAGTTATTAAATGCTAATTGAACGGTCGTCATAGGGAGTGGGCACCTTCAATACGGTATCTATTATCTGTCGACCACTACTATATTACCTCAAGTTGGTCATTACCTGTACATTAACCGATTTAAATTTGCACCCCCTGATCTCACTACTGATGGGGGATAAAGGTTAGACTGAATGAGATTGTCACGACTGTCCCCTACCAGAGGAGTCCTTTACAACCATGGCATCCCTTATCGATACCGTTGTTAATCTGTGTAAACGCCGCGGCTTGGTCTACCAGGCGGGTGAGATTTACGGCGGTTCCCGCTCCGCTTGGGACTATGGTCCTCTTGGTGTGGAGTTGAAGGAAAACATTAAGCGCCAGTGGTGGCGCCACATGGTCCAATCTCGCCCCGACGTCGTAGGTGTGGATACTTCCGTCATCCAGCCGCGCCAGGTGTGGGTCTCCTCCGGCCACGTGGAGGTCTTTACTGATCCTCTAGTGGAATCCCGCCACACCGGTAAGCGCTACCGCGCCGACCACTTGCTCGAGGCCTACGAAGAAAAGCACGGCCACGAGCCAGAAAATGGCCTGGCTGATATCAACGACCCGGAAACCGGCCAGCCAGGTGACTGGACCGAACCGAAGGCCTTTTCTGGCCTGCTGAAGACCTTCCTGGGTCCGGTCGATGACGAGCAGGGTCTGCACTACCTGCGTCCCGAGACCGCACAGGGTATCTTCATCAACTTCAAGAACGTGATGACCTCCTCGCGCATGAAGCCGCCATTCGGCATTGCCAATATTGGTAAGTCCTTCCGCAACGAGATCACCCCGGGTAACTTCATCTTCCGCACCCGCGAGTTCGAGCAGATGGAGATGGAGTTCTTCGTCAAGCCTGGCGAGGACGAAGAGTGGCACCAGTACTGGATTGATGACCGCTACAAGTGGTACACCGACCTGGGCATCAAGGAAGAAAACCTACGCCTGTACGAGCACCCCAAGGAAAAGCTGTCGCACTACTCCAAGCGCACCGTGGACGTGGAGTACGCCTTCGGCTTCAAGGGCTCCAAGTGGGGCGAATTGGAAGGTGTGGCCAACCGCACCGACTATGACCTTTCCGTCCACGACAAGGGCTCTGGCGAGGACCTGTCCTACTATGACCAGGCCAATGATGAGCGCTGGATTCCCTACGTCATCGAGCCAGCCGCTGGTCTGGGCCGTTCCATGATGGCCTTCCTGGTAGATGCCTACGACGAGGAAGAAGCGCCGAACGCTAAGGGCGGCACCGACAAGCGCGTGGTTCTGCGCTTGGACCGCCGCTTGGCGCCCATCAAGGTTGCCGTCCTGCCGTTGTCCAAGAAGGAAGAGCTCTCCACTCCGGCCCGCGAGCTGGCGGATAAGCTGCGCGCCTACTGGAACGTGGACTTTGACGTCTCCGGTGCCATCGGCCGACGCTACCGCCGCCAAGATGAGGTGGGTACGCCCTTCTGCGTCACCTTCGACTTCGATTCGCTCGAGGATGACGCCGTGACCGTGCGCGAGCGCGACACTATGGAGCAAGAGCGCGTAAAGATTGAGGATCTTGAGTCCTACCTCGCAGCGCGCCTGATTGGGTGCTAAGAAGATGCACTACACCAGCTGGGATCGCTCCGAGCGCGACAAGCCCGTCCTCCTCGTTGAGGAGGGCCCGGAGCGCCTAGGCGTCTTTGCGGAACATTCCGCGGAGGTGGATGGCAACTTTTGGCGCGTCGAGGTCAGCGATTTGGGGGCTTCGGCCACGCTTGATGATGGCTCCGTCTACCGCCTCGCCGGCCGTCTCGGCCGCGCCAAGCGCCTTGAAGCCTCGCTCAATGGCCGCACCTTTCATTACGTCAATGAAAACAGTGGCGATTGGATCATCGATGACGTCGATGACAATAAAGTGGCGCAGTTTTCCGCTAAGAACTCCGGTGTGCGCAAGGCCATTTTGGAATTCGAGGAGGATGCGAAAGGCTTGAGCACCGCCGAGATCGCCGGTCTCAGCTGGTTTACCCGCGCCATTTTGGAAAAGAACACCAAAAACTCCGCGTGGGTATGGATCATCACGCTGGTATTGGCTTCCATCGTCGCCTTGCTGGCGGTGTTCATTTTCTAATGGCGGAAACGATGCCGTGGCGGTGGAACGGTACTACGCTGCGCGATGCGCGCGGAACCGACATCGCTTGGGTGCGGGACGGGGTACTGACCATTGCTGGCGCGCTCTCTGGGGATCCCACACAACCAGATACGCTTTTTGACGTGGAGACTTCGCTAGACGGGACAACCGCCTCCCCGCGCTTTTTCCTGCGGGCCCAGCCGCGTGCCAGCCGCAGCGCGGACTCCGGCACCGCAAAGCAATGTGAAGTCTCGCAAGCGGGATTGACCGTCACGCGTTTGCGCGCTACCTGCGGAGATGCCCACTACCTTTTGGAGCGGTCCGCTATCTTTGGCAAGCAGCGCCGTATACTCGCCCTTGACGGACAACAAGGTAATGCGGAGGGCACCGAAGTTGCCCGTCTTACCCCGCGGGGCAGTGGCCTGGAAGTATCGGCCTCCAATTCCAGCGGGCACGGCTTGCCGGACGTGGATGCGGTGGTGCTGAGTTATGGCTGCCTGCTTGTCGATGCCACACCACGCATCGTGCGCGGTTAAGTACCGACCAAGCCGGTCTTCTAAGCCGGCGGTCTAGAAGGAGCCGCTCTGGAAGGCGCCGCTCTAGAACGAGCCGCCGCGGAAACCGCCTCCGCCACCGCCGCCGGAGAATCCTCCTCCACCGCCACCGAAGCTACCGCCGCCTCCGCTGAAACCGCCGCCGAAGCCGCGGCCACCGCCGCCAAGGATTTGGCCTAAGACCATTCCGGTGATGATATTTCCGGCAGCGGAACTCGTCTGCTGGCGTTGTTGCTGGCGGCGATACTCGTCAGAATCATCCTTGGCCCGTTGCAAGGCGGTTTGCGCTGCGGCAACGGCTTCGCGGGAGGATTGCAACGCGCCGCGGATATCGCTGCGTTGGGTGTGCAGGGCTTGGGCGTGGAGACGTTTGGCATCGGCAAGCGCGGTGCGGGCGCCGGAACCAACGATGCGCCCGCGCGAGGAAATGAGATCCTCAGCGGCCTGAATATTAGATTCTGCCACCGACATTTGCTGGTGGAAAAGCTCGAGCTGGCGCGCGTGGGTGGAAGTCTTTTCCCGCACGCGGTCGAGGCCCTCATCCAGTTCGGTATCGATGTTCGTAAGGGCGGTGTGCTGGCCCAAGGGATCCGTATCGCCCTGCTGCTTGGCGTCAGTAACCGCAGCAGAGGCGCGCTGCAGAAGATCCTCGAGGGCCTCCCAATCCGCCTGGGTCCCCTGGGACTTGCCTTGACGCTCTAGCTCGCGGGCTTCCTCTATTTCGTCCTCGACCTCAGTGATGAGCGCGCCCAAATTGCGGCGCGCGGAGGAGATATTCTCCTCAGCGTGCTCTACACCGGTCAGGAGCCTATCGGTGACCTCCGTGGCGTGCTCGATATCGCGGATAAGGCCCACGAGTGAACCCTGCTTCCCAGCCGGCTGGCCCTGCACCTTGCGGGCTTGGTCCAGGAGCTTTTCCGCCTCATCGAGGGAGGCACTCGCCAATTCAGGGTTATCCGCAATGGAGGATAGGACCTCTGCGGAGTAGTCCTCTTGGAGCTTTGTGAGGGTACCTTCGGCGCCCGGCAAGCGAGTGCGCAGCCCGACGGTGCGCTGGGTGAGCTCGTCCAACTTGGAGTCACTTTGTAGCAGCAGGTCGCGCATCTGGGCGAACTCTTCTGCCTGGCTATCTAGGGCATCATCGGCCTGGCCGCAGGTAGAGACGATTTCTACTAGCATTTGCCGGCGCTCGGCTTGGGATTCTGGTACCGCATCATCGAGGCGCTGGCGAATCTTGAAGGCTTTTTGCAGGGTAGAGGTGGAATGATTCATCGCCTTGGTAAACGGGCGGGTGCGCTCCGGTCCGAACTCAGATAAAGCGATATTGAGCTCTTCCTTGCCGCGGCGGATGGATTCATCCGTGGAGACCAATTCTTCCTGGGCCAACTTATCCAGGGTATCTAGCGGCAGCCGGTTTAATTGGTCGGTATCTTCTGGCGCAATCTCGCGGGCAGACTCTAAAGTCTTAGCCTGATTCTTTTTTGTATTGCGGCGAGAGTAGTACCAGACGCCACCGCCTGCAGCGATGATGGCGGCGGCGCCACCGCCCAGCCAGGCTATGCCGGAAGAATCGGAGGAGCCGGAGGTGCCAAGGGCGGCATCGGCAAGCGCGATCGCGGAAGCGCCGTATTCCTCTGCGGATAGCTTGCTGTAGGCGGCATCATACATCTGATCCAGGCGGCCCTCGGGCCATTGATCGCCGGTCTGCACGCCCACTTGGCGCTCGTTCACACCAACGACGTAGGCCGCGGAATTCGGGCCCTTCTCGTTGACGATGCTGCGGGCATAGCTTTCCGGATCAGTGCCAAGATCGTTTGCGAAGACAACAAAGATAATGAGCGACTGGTCTTTTTGCAGCTGGGTGATCTTCTCATTGATCTCCCTAAGTTCCTCGGTGCTTAAGACCCCTGCCTCATCATTTACCCTGTCTGTCACCGCCGCCGTATCCGGGGCTTGGGCGATGGTAGTGGTCTCCGCGGCTAGGGCCTGGCCTGCGCCAATGGAGGTGCAGCCGAGCAAAAATGCCGCGATGGTAGCGCGGCCGATTCGTGCACTAAGATTCATGCCCACAACCATACCTGCCCGAACGCCCAATCCGGAGAACCTCCTTCGCAGGCAGTAGGGTGGGAAGCATTGTGAAATACGTCGTTGTTTTAGGCACCGCGCAATACGATGGCCGCCCCTCCCGCATCCTGGCCGGGCGCCTGCGCCATGCCGGGGAGCTGGCCATTTCCCGCGGCCTGCCAGTGATTACCGTGGGCGGACAGCTGCCCGGGGATCGGTTTACCGAGGCCGGGGTTGCCCGCGATTATCTGCGCGAGCACTTCCCTGAGCTCGAGGTATCCGCCGTGGAGGAAGGTCTTGATACGCGCGAGTCCTTAGCTGCGGTTATCGATGCCCACGGCCTTGCCGATGCCATCATCGTCACCGATCCCTTGCATAGGTTGCGCACGTGGGGCATCGCCAAGCAGGAAGGGCTCGATGCCTCGGTTTCGGGCACGCCCTATTATCCCGCCCGGCGCTTTTCCAAGCCCTGGTGGCGCTACCTCGCGCACGAATGCGGCGGGCTGTTTTATCTCGGGCTGGCCAGCATTGTTTCTCCCCGGTGCGCGCGTGCCTGGAAAAGGCGCCTGTACCGCATTGAGCTGATGCTGCGGCCGAATCAGAAGCTGCGGCACGAAACGATGCAAAATAAAGACGCAGACCGCACGCAGGGGGAATAGACTAAAACGCCGTGCCTTACTCTTATGCTGCAGCTGATTTTTCCCGGCTGGCCGAAGAACGGCCCAAGGGATCCACGATTAGCGATATCGAAGAACACCGCGGGGTATTCTCCCGCGACCGCGCCCGCGTCTTGCACTCGGCTGCGCTGCGGCGATTGGCGGATAAAACCCAGGTCGTAGGCCCACGCGATGGCGATACCCCGCGCACTCGCCTAACTCACTCGCTCGAAGTAGGCCAGATTGCCCGCGGCATCGGTGCAGGTCTTGGGCTTGATCCGGATCTCTGTGACATGGCCGGGCTCACCCACGATATTGGCCACCCGCCCTATGGCCACAATGGTGAAAATGCGCTCAATGAAGTGGCACAAGGCGGTTTCGAGGGAAATGCGCAAACACTGCGCATCCTGACCCGCCTCGAGCCCAAAGTCCTAGTCGAGGACGCCGATGGCACCGCCCATAGCTTCGGTCTCAACCTCACCCGTGCTGCGCTCGATGGGGCCTGCAAATACCCTTGGACTAAGACCAATCTGGATGGCACCATCAACCGCAAATACGGCGCTTATGATGAGGACGCGGACCTATTAGCGTGGCTGCGCGAAGGCCACAGCGATAACCGTAAGTGCATCGAGGCCCAGGTCATGGACTGGTCCGATGATATTGCCTATTCCGTGCACGACGTGGAAGACGGCATTATCTCCCAGCGCATTTCCTTGAACGTGTTGTGGGATTTGGTGGAGCTAGCCCACCTTGCAGAAAAGGGCGCCGAGGCCTTTGGCGGAACCGCCGATGAACTCTTGGAAGCTGCCGATAGCCTGCGCAACCTCGATGTCATCAATGCTCTTGGCAATTTCAACTACACCCTGCGCGATTATGCCAAGCTGAAAAAGATGACCTCTGAGCTGGTGGGACGCTATGTGGGCGCCACCATCGGTGCCACCTCGGAGGCGAATGCCGAGCTCATCAGTTCCAATAAGCTTGGCCGCATGCACGGTGACCTGCGCGTTCTTCCCTTGGCGCAGGCAGAGGTCAAGCTTTTAAAGACGATCGCCGTGCTTTATGTAATGGATGAACCAGCGCACTTAGCGCGCCAAGACCGCCAGCGCGAGCGCATTTACCGCGTCTACGATTACCTCGTGGCCGGTGCGCCCGGTTCGCTCGATGCCACCTTCCGCCTGTGGTGGGAGCAGGCCGATACCGACGCCGCTCGCGACCGCGCCATCATTGATCAGATCGCTTCCATGACCGAATCCCGCCTCGAGCGACTGGCCCGCCGGAGCGCTGACCTTTCGGGGTTCTTGGGCTAATAGCATATGGGCCGTGGGCTCGGTCAGATGGCTCCGGCAGCGGCCTTTCTCTAAAAGTGCAACCTCCGCTGCTATTTTTGAGGCGAAAAAGTGATAATTGAGGGCGCACGATGCTCAGTTATTGCAGAGGACCTATAGCATCCCGAAATGTCAGCATCTGCGGAGTAACAGCATCCGCGGACTAGCTATTAGCGTGCGAGCCTAACGCCTTCATCTTGGACAACGGCGGCGATGGCCGCGAAGTCATCCAATTCCATTTCCATATTGGCAGCCACGATGGTGGATACTTCATTCTTACGCAGGAAGTTAGCTAGATCCTCTAGGCTGCGCGGGCCACAATCCACACATCCATGGGTGCGTCCTAAGGCATTGAAGAAATCCGTACGGGTACGGATGGGTTCCGTAATTAAAATGCGGTGCACTATTAATCCTCTGCGTCCGGGATAGAACAGAATGTTTGGTAATGGTCATCGGTGTAGTACCACACATCGGGATCGACTTCGGTGCCGCCGCCGGTGACGATGCGCCTCGATCCGCGATGATTACTGCCAGGGGTTTCTACCGTGTGCTCGCGGTAATAGTCCTGCGCCTGCTGGGGGAGGACGCCTTCATAATTGCCAAAATGGGAATTGTCTTTGTCGGGATAGTCATAAGGGCCGCCGGCGAGAATATCGTCTGCGGTTTCTTCGGCCTCGCTGGGAAGGGAAGAAATTGCGCAGGTCTCGTCCGTTGACGTTGCATCCTCGTTACCGCCGAGGTCGAAGCCAAAATAACTAGCGCCTGCGACGATGGCGAGTCCACCAAGGGCCACTGGAAGCGATTTCTTAGACGCTTTGGACTTGGACATGCTCCTTATTGTTGCAGGAAATATCTCCAAAACATAAACGTCCACCGCGTCAAGAGCAATATCCAAAATTGCCCCGTCCCGGGGGTGGGAATACTCGGCGAAAGGCTGCCCCACATGTGGGTAAAACACGGTGATTCTGTGTACTTGTTGAGCGGGACAACCCAATGCGACCATCCTGGCTTTGGCGGTTGAGCATTCGATAAATGGGCGGGGTAGTCTGTAGCCATGGCAAAGGGCAGAATTCCGGACAGTGATATCCAAGCTATCCGTGAACGCGCGCCTTTAGAAGAAATCGTGGGCGAATATGTGCAGCTCAAACCTGCCGGGCATGATTCTTTGAAGGGGTTGAGCCCTTTCAAGGATGAAAAGACGCCGTCCTTCCACGTCCGCCCGCAGCGCGGTTATTATCACTGCTTTTCCACCGGTAAAGGCGGCGATGTATTCAGCTTCCTAATGGAAATGGAACAGGTCTCTTTCCCGGAAGCCGTGGAAGCCGTGGCGCAGAAAATCGGCTACCACATCAACTATCAGGGTGGCTCGACCGGTGCCCGCAATGAGAAGCCGGGTACGAGGCAGCGGCTAATCGCGGCGAATAAAGCGGTGCACGAGTTTTACCGGAAGCAGCTGGAAACCCCAGAGGCGGCAACGGCGCGCAATTTCTTGCTGGACCGCGGGTTTAGCCGTGAGGTTATTTATGATTTCGAGTGCGGGTACGCTCCGGAAGGTTGGGACACCGCCACAAAGCACCTATTGCGCATGGGTTTTTCCTTTGAAGAGCTAGAGGCAGCCGGCATTTCCAAGATGGGAAAGCGCGGTCCCATTGACCGTTTCCACCGCCGGTTGCTGTGGCCTATTAAGGATCTTTCCGGCAACGTCATTGGCTTTGGTGCGCGCAAGCTCTTTGATGATGACAAGCTGGGTAAGTACATGAATACGCCCGAGACCATGCTTTATCACAAGTCCAAGGTGCTCTTTGGGTTGGATTTGGCCAAGCGCAATATCGCAGAAGGCCACCAAGCTGTGGTGGTGGAAGGCTATACGGATGTGATGGCCATGTACGCGGCAGGCATTAAGACTGCCGTGGCCTCGTGCGGTACGGCCTTCGGTGGGGAGCACCTGCAGGTGCTGCGCCGGCTCATGCTGGATGATTCCTATTTCCACGGCGAGCTCATCTACACCTTCGATGGTGATGAGGCGGGACAGAAGGCCGCGATGCGTGCCTTTGACGGGGAACAGAAATTTACCGGACAATCCTTCGTCTCCGTGGCCCCAGACGGCATGGACCCGTGCGATCTGCGCCTTGAAAAGGGCGATGCCGCGGTGCGCGATCTGGTGGCAGACCGCATCCCCATGTTTGAGTTCGTCATTCAGTCAGTAATTGCTGATTTCCGGATCGATACGGCCGAAGGCCGCTTGCAGGCTTTGCGGCGGGCGGTGCCCATCGTCGCGCAAATCCGTGACCAGCCCCTGCAGCGGGAGTACGCCCGCCGACTTGCCGGCTGGGTGGGTTGGAATGATCCGGAAGAGGTGCTGCGCCAAGTGCGCGCGGAGGCAAAGAAGCCGAAGAAGGCAGACAAGCCTACGATTCGGCGCTTTGAAAATGCACAGCCGCAGCCGGCGCAGCAGGATGTGCCCATGATCCATCCGCCCAGCCCAAAGGAGACCCACCTGTGGCCGCAGCGGGAGGCGCTGAAATTGGCCTTGCAGATGCCAGAGGTCGTTGGCTCGTATTTTGATGGCATTACTGCCGATGCCTACACCAACGACGCCTACCGCATCGTGCGCCAAGCGATTTCCGCTGTGGGCGGGGCAGACAAGGGAGCCACCATGTCCGGAGTGGATTGGATTGCCGCCGTTGCCGGGGAAATGCAGGATCTTACGGGAAGGAATTTCGTCTCCGAGCTGGCAGTCGAGGCCATCCTGCCCACGGACGTGGGCGCAGAAAAATATGCGGACTCGGTGCTCTCGCGGCTGCAGGAAACCGTCGTGGGAGATCAGATTGCGCAGCTGAAAGCCCAATTGGGCCGAATGCGGCCAACCGATGATGAGGCCGGTTATAACTCCGTATTCGCAGACCTCATTGCCCTGGAGCAGGCACGCCGCGAGCTCAATGATCGCGCCTTTCGCGGTACACCAGGTATATAAAATCCCCGGGCAGGCACTCGAGCGCTCGTTCAGGTGCTGCCCGGGGAAGGGCTAACGGGGAAAGGTTTTAATCCTCATCGGGTTCATAAATCCGGTCTGCCTGTGGAGCCTGGTTCCCGCGAGCCTTGCCTTTGCCACGGCGTTTTTCGGAAAGGTCATGGATTTCGCGCATGCGTGGCTCTGGATCCAGGCGGTTGGCTACCATCTTGCGCGCGGAGCGCACCGCAGATTTGGTGGCGGGGGAGTTGACGGTCTTTTGATAGGCGCTTTTCATTTGGTGGTAGCGCTTGCGGCCCGCCTTGGTGCCAAATACGTACCCTGCGGCGGCGCCGAAGACGAATTGGATCATTATTGACTAATTCCCCTTTATTCTATGCGAGCAAAAGTTCTTCTCTAGCTTACCGCGTATGTACGCTTTCGCGCCGAAATCGCCCGCTGGAACCGCCTTCCTGTTTTCATTGGCACCTATTCGCGCTAGGTTGAGTTAATGAGTCTTCATCAGCAGCGAGATTCGGCCATGGCCGCCGCAGTGGCATTTGCCGCGCTCGCCACTGCGGGCTTGTCCGCGCCTGGTGCTGAACCGTCCGAGGAAACACGGTTCTGGGTGGAGCAGGCTGGGGACATCGATTAGCTTGAGCGGTCATATAACTATTTGTTTAAAAAAGCGCTGAATAAGGTTAGTGCGCAGTTCATACTTCCTTAACGTTAGCTGGTTAGTGTGCAGAGGAAATCACTTCTAGCTGAAAGTTGCGATATATGACCCGTATTTTCAATCGTGGTGTTTCGCGTCGAGTACTTGCTCTCGGAGCGGCCGCCAGCTTCACCGTTGCTTCCTTTGCACCCGCTGCGCAGGCGGGTGAGCTTTCGTCCAAGGTGCCGCAGGTACAGGGTTCTAGCAGTGGATCCAGCATTGGCCCTTCTCCTGTGCAGCACCCAGGCGCGCCGGTTCCTCAGCCCTTTGGTGCGGACTATCTTGTGGGCTTTGAATCCGATATTTCGTCTTACCAATTTGGCAACTATTGGCAGGTTGTCCGCGGTTTTGACCAGATTAAGCACCAGCCAGAGGTCCTTGAAGAAAACATGGATAAGGTAGTGGCCATTAACAATGCGGCTGCCGATGACCCTGAGCTGATTGCCCGAGCACAATCCGATGCGAAGGCAAGTTCCGGTGGGATGCTAGAAGCCATTTCGGACTCCATGGGGGAGAGCCTGGGCGGTGCATTCCGCGAGGCATTGGCAGAGCATCGACTGCCAAAAACACAGTACCTGCTGGGCAATGGCTACGCCGCCCGTGCAGGTGGACTGGCTAGCTCCACCTTCGCAGAAAAGTACTACTTCCGTTATGACCGCCCATTCGTGCAGGCACCCGATGCTATTAACCGCTACGAAGACGAGTCGAAGGATCTCTATTCCACCTCGCCGGCTTTCCCCTCCGGGCACACTAACCAGGCAACGTGGATCACCACTTTGATGGCCTCTATGCTTCCAGAGGTAGGCCCGCAATTAATGCTGCGCGGCGCCGAAGCAGGAAACCACCGCGTCGTTCTGGGTGTGCACTACCCCTTGGACGTCATTGGTGGCCGCATGACTGGTCAAGCTGCGGCGGCGGATCGTTTGAACGATGACCGCATGCGCGATGCATTGCAGCAGGCTGCGCAGGAAATTCGTGAAGAGATTCAGTGGCGTACGGGCAAATCTGTAGAAGAACTCGTCGCACAGGATAGGGCCGATGGCAAGGAATACCGGTCCACTACAGATGCTGTAGACGAATACACGGATTTCTTGGATTATGATTTCACTCCAAGCAATCCGACGGATGCGCCGATGGTCGTTCCGCAGGCCGCCCCGGTACTACTCGCCGCTTCACACCCGAACCTGACACCGGAACAGCGCGCCGAGGTGCTACGCCAGACCGCACGTCCTGCCGGCAATCCATTGGATTGGCAAGGCAAGGACGGCTCCTGGCAGCGGCTTAACGTGGCCCGCGCCATGGCGGCGCAAGTCAACGTTAATGCAGATGGCAGCGTGAGCGTCCAAGGCTAGCTTGGTCGCCCGTCCCCCCGATACCGCCTAGGCCCTCACTGCGAGGACTAGGCGGTTTCGATTATGGCTGCAAGGCCCTGGCCGCCGCCGATACACATCGTGACTAGCGCGCGCTTGCCGCCGGTGCGGCGCAGGTGGTGCGCGGCGGTAACCACGATGCGGGCACCGGTCGCGCCCACCGGGTGGCCCAGCGAGATGCCGGAACCGTTGGGGTTGAAGCGAGGATCTTCGGGGGAGATGCCCCACTGATCTAGTACCGCGAGGGCTTGGGCGGCAAAGGCCTCATTGAGCTCGATGAGGTCGAGGTCATCGAAGGTGAGATCGAGGCGGTCCATGACCTTGCGGGTGGCCTCAACTGGGGCAATGCCCATGCGCTCTGGTTCAACACCGGCCAGCGCCCAGCCCTTCACGGCCACCATTGGCTCGAGGCCGAGCTCGTCGGCTTTTTCACGGGTGGTCACGAGCACGGCGGCTGCGCCGTCGTTCTGGCCGGAGGCGTTACCCGCGGTCACCGTGGCTTCGTCGTCCTGCTTGCCCATCACTGGGCGCAGCTTGGACAGCTTTTCCACGCTAGAATCAGCGCGCACGTGTTCATCCTTGTCCACGATGATGGGATCCCCCTTGCGCTGGGGGACGGAGACGGGGACGATTTCGGCATCGAAAAGCGCCTGCTCTTGCGCACGTGCGGCGTTGTGGTGGGAACGCACCGCAAGCTCATCTTGGTCCTCGCGCGACAGGGAACGCTCGCGGCGGAGGTTTTCGGCAGTTTCGATCATGCCGCTGGGGATGGGGTGGTTTTTGCCACCGGCGGTTTCGCGGGCCTCCTGGAGGCGATCGCGAAAGACCATGTTTCCGCCCTTAGCGCCCCAGCGAATGTCACTGTCCACGGTGTATTCGGTGCGCGACATGGATTCGGCGCCGCCTGCGATGACCACCTCGGCTGCGCCGGTGGCGACGTGGGCGGCGGCGGTGACGATGGCTTGCAGGCCGGAGCCGCAGCGGCGGTCGAGCTGCATGCCGGTCACGGAGACTGGCAGGCCTGCATCGAGTGCGGCGACGCGGCCGAGGGCAGGCGCAGCCCCGTTGGGGGAGGCTTGGCCGAGGATAACGTCATCGATGATGTTCGGGTCGATGCCGGATTCTTCCACGATGGTGGATACCACCAGGCTGGCCAGATCCTGGACGGGGACGGATTTCAGCGCGCCGCCGTACCGGCCGACCGGGGTGCGCTTGGGGTAGCACAGGACTACGTCTTGGGTTTGCATGGATTCTCCTTAGGAAATTTCGGTAGTAGTGAGTTCGTGGGAAATGGCCGCGCACGTAGTGAGGAGCTCCGGGAGGATCTGCGCGGTGAGATCTTGGGTGGAATACACGGAGGTCTGGGTGGAAATGTTGATGGCCGCCACTGCGCGTCCGGTGCGATCCCGGATGGGAACGGCGATGGAGCGCAGGCCGATTTCAAGCTCTTGGTCCACGATGACCCAGCCGCGCCGCCGCACCTCGCCGAGCCGGGCCCGCAGCGCGTCCTGGGATACCAGGGTATGCGGGGTGACCTGTTCGAGCGGGGCGGTGGTGGCGAAATACTCATCCAGCTCCGCCGGCGTTAAGTCAGCGAGTAGCACCTGGCCCATGGATGTGGCGTGCGCTGGGAAGCGGGTACCGATGGTGATATTGGTGGACATGATGCGGTGTGCTGCGGCGCGCGCGATATAGACAACGGTGTCGCGGTCGAGCACGCTGACGGAGCAGGACTCATCGAGTTTGGTGGATAACTCCCTCAAATGGGGCTGGGAAATATCCGGCAGTCCCAAGCTCGATAGATACGAATAGCCCAGTTCCAAAACGTGCGGGGTGAGCCAAAACACTGAGCCATCGGTGCGGGCATAACCTTCTGCGACAAGCGTGTGTAGAAAGCGGCGCGCGGTGGCGCGTGCTAGGCCTGTGACCTCGGCAACCTGGGCCAATGTCTGTCGCGGTCGTTCGCCATTAAATGAGTGAATGACATTGAGTCCGCGGGCTAGAGATTGCACTACGGGGGTATCTGCCACGGTGTGTCCTCCAAGGTATTTTTAGGGTTAAGTGGCCCAGGTCTCTTAAGTGTACCCGATTATGTTCGCATTCTGAACCCTTGTGCTGTCTGTGAACCGCACGTAGTCTAAGGCCCATGTTGAATAAAGTCATAGCCTCAGTAGAGGAGGCCGTCGCGGATATCCCGGACGGTTCCTCCATCGCGGTGGGCGGATTCGGCCTTGTGGGTATCCCAGCGCAGCTCATTGCCGCGCTGCGTTCTCAAGGCGCGAGCGACCTCACCATCATTTCCAATAACCTCGGTACGGACGATTTTGGCCTGGGCCTGCTGCTCAAGGATCACCGCATCTCCCGCTCCATCGGTTCCTACCTGGGAACCAACAAGGAATACGCGCGCCAGTACCTGGAGGGTGAGCTCACCGTCGAGTTCACCCCGCAGGGCACCTTGGCAGAGCGTTTGCGCGCCGGTGGTGCAGGCATTCCAGCCTTCTACACCAAGGCTGGCGTGGGCACGCCGCTTGCCGATGGCGATATCCCCACCCGCTACAACCCCGACGGCACCATTGCGGATACCTCCGCGCCGAAGGAAACCCGCGAGTTCAACGGCGAGCTATACGTCATGGAAGAATCCCTCAACCCGGACTTCGCCTTCGTTCACGCCGCTCGGGCGGACCGCTTTGGCAACCTTGCCTTTAATAAGACCGCTCAGAACTTCAACCCCGATGCGGCCAAGGCTGCCGATATCACCATCGTGCAAGCAGAACAGCTGGTAGAAGCCGTTCCGTCCGCAGAGGTGGATGTGCCCGGAATCTACGTGGACCGCGTAGTGGAAGTGGGCAAGCAAGAAACCGGAATCGAATTCAGGACGGTGAGCAAGTAATGACCTGGTCACGCGAAGAAATGGCGGCACGCGCCGCACAAGAACTGGACAATGGTGGCTACGTCAACCTGGGCATCGGCATGCCGACGCTCATCCCCGGCTACCTGCCAGAGGGCCGCGAGGTGGTCCTGCACTCTGAGAACGGAATCTTGGGCGTTGGTGCCTACCCTGAAGAGGACAAGGTGGATCCGGAGCTAATCAATGCCGGTAAAGAAACCATTACCGAAGCCCCTGGTGCATCCTTCTTCTCCTCGTCCGAGTCCTTTGCCATGATCCGCTCCCGCGCCATCGATGTTGCGGTGCTCGGCGCCATGGAGGTATCCCAGTTTGGCGACCTAGCCAACTGGATGATCCCCGGCAAGATGGTCAAGGGCATGGGCGGTGCGATGGACCTAGTGCATGGAGCCAAGCGCATCGTGGTGATGATGCAGCACGTATCCAAGCACGGCGATTCCAAGATTCTGGCGGAGTGCCAGCTGCCGCTGACCGGCGCTCGCTGTGTGGATCTGATTATCACGGATCGCGCCGTATTCACCGTGGACGAGCTTGAGGGCCTGACGCTTATCGAGGTCGCCGAGGGCGAAACCGAGGAGTCCATCCGCGAGGTTACGGACGCACCCTTTAAGGTAGCGCTCGACTAATTAGTTGTGGACGTGAAAAATCGCCGCTTCCCGGGAAAGGCTGGGAAGCGGCGATTTAGTGTTCCGTGAGTGGATTAGACATCGCGCAGGTCTACGCCCTTGGTTTCAGGCAGGATGTACATGCTGATAAGCGTCAGGATGCACAGTGCGACGACGTAGAAGCCGGAAGCCCAAGTAAGGCCGTGGGCCACGAACCACTGGTAGATATACGGTGCGGTACCGCCGAAGACGGCGACAGACAGCGAGTAGGCCAGGCCGATGCTGCGGGTGCGCTGGGCGGTGGGGAAGACCTCGGACATGATGGAGGACAACAGCGCGCCGCCGGCAGCAACGATGACTACGCCGATGGTGGAGGCCACCAGCAGGGTCCAGGGGCGATCGTCGATGAAGTTCATCAGTGGAATCTGCAGGATGGCTAGGCCAATGGCACAGATATAAATGACGGGTTTGCGGCCGATCTTATCGGACAGGCTGCCCCACAGCGGGAGGGCGATGAGACCAGCGGTCTGTGCGGCCACGGTGACCCAATAAGCACCCTGAGTGGACATGCCCTCGTGGCTAATGGCGTAGGTGGAAACATAGGAGGTCCACGTGTAGTGCGAGGCTGTAACGCCGGAGACCATACCCACGACGAGCAAGATATTCTGCCATGCCGGGCGGGCAACTGAAGCCGGCTTTTCCGAGTTCACGGACTTCTTGGTGCGCTTCGGGGCCTCAACGGTGGGCTCGGCGCTATCGATTTCCTGGAAGTGATCCGATTCCTTCATGTGGCGGCGCAGGTACAACGCTATCAGCGCAGCGACGGCACCCAAGAGGAACGGAATGCGCCAGCCCCAAGCACCAATCTGCTCGTCCGTCAGGACCAGCGAAATGCCGCCGCCTAGGACGTAGGCGATGACTGAACCACCGAAGATGGAGACATAGACCATGGAACCCCAGCGGCCGCGGTGGGCGTTCGGGGCGATCTCGGGGATGTAGCTGTTAGCGGCTGCGGATTCACCTCCGTGTGCAAAGCCCTGCAGCACGCGGATGAAGAGCAGACCGACGGAGGCCCAGATGCCAATGGATTCGTAGGTGGGCAGCAAGCCGATGAGGACGGAGGCGCTGGCCATCATGATGATGGTGGTCATCAAGACGGTCTTGCGGCCGCGCTGGTCAGCGATGCGGCCAAAGATGATGCCGCCCAGCGGGCGGACCAAGAAGCCAACGGCGAAGACACCGAAGGTGGCAAGCAGTGCGGAAGCAGGATCGCCTTTGTCGAACATCGCCGCGGCGATGAATGGGGCGAAAACCGCATAGGAGCTCCACTCGTACCATTCAAGGACCTGGCCGGTCAGGCTGGCTGCGAGGGATTTGCGGTCCGTTTTGGTTGAGCCCGATGGCGAAGTGGGTGTGGGGCTCGGCGGGGCGGTAGAAGTCAATGTTCCTCCTAGGGGTAGGTCCGAAATATTGAAGAAGATATTACGCACATCACACTTCGATTAGTCCACGATGTGGACCACGAAAATCCCGGCACTATCGAGGTGGATTTGGTTACTGACTAGAAACTGCATGTCGTCCACCACTTTTTAGGGGAGGGGGCCGAAAAAACTTCGCGTTCGCTAAGTGAACAGTAGTGCGCACTGTGACCCCGTATAGGGGTATTTGGGCAAATCCTTTGCCGTGACGAGCTTGGAATTCGCAGGAAAAGGACATTTCTGGCCGGATTTCCAGCACCGAGAATTTAGGTGTGGTGTAGCGTGTGAGCCACGACACGGAAGGTTTTCGAAGAGTCTTGAACCACCAAAGTGAACCATCACTGTGAACCAACCGAGTCTTTCCGGAGCCACACCCTAAGGAGGGATTTATGACTGCTCTTAGTCCCGAGGAACTAAGCACAGAAGGCCTCGCCGAAATCATGGCCGCGGGCGGACGCCCAGCCGATAGCGAGCGCAAGATCAACATCATCGATACCACCCTGCGTGATGCGCACCAGAGCATCTGGGCCACCCGCATGACCACGAGCCACATCCTTTCGCTGTTGGATGACATCACCAACGCTGGTTTCGAGCACGTGGACTTGGTAGCGCCCATCCAGTTCGACGTCTCCGTGCGCTACCTCAAGGAAGACCCGTGGGAGCGCGTTCGCCTCGTGCACGAGAACGCCGCGCCGGGCACCAAGTTTCGCGCCCTCATTCGTTCCAAGAACCTGGCTTCTTTCGACTTCCTGCCGGATGACGCCATCTTGAACTGGACCGAGCGCCTCTACGCCAATGGCTTCCGTGTGATCGGCTCCTTCGATGGCTTGAATGACATCGACAACATCGACCAGGGCCTCAAACTGGCCAAGGAACTCGGTGCCGAAACCTTCGGCGCATTGTCCTACTGCTTGAGCCCAGTGCACACCGATGACCTGTACAAGCGGAAAGCCACGGAGCTGCTCGAGCGCACCGATGTAGACCGCATCATGCTGAAGGACGCCGGCGGCCTGCTTACTCCGGACCGTTTGAAGACCCTCATCCCGGCGATCCGCAGCTCCATCGGTGACGTACCGCTCGAGGTTCACACCCACTCGCTGACCGGACTGTCGCCGCTTTCCTACCTCTTCGCGGCGGAATTGGGCGTGGATTCCATCCACACCTCCATCGCTCCTCTGGCTAATGGCCCGGGACAGCCGGCCACCCAGGCCTTGGTGCGCGACCTTCGCGCACTGGGTTACACGGTGGACGTCGACGATGAGCGCATCGATTCTGCCAGCGAGCGCATTCAGGAAATTGCCGATACGGAAGATAAGCCAGTAGGCGTTCCGCGCGCATTCGATGGCCTGCACTACATGCACCAGCTACCCGGCGGCATGCTTACCAACTTCGAATCCCAGCTGGAAACCGCTGGGTTGGGTGACCGCTTCGAAGAGCTGCTGTACGAGGTAGCTCGCGTGCGCGAAGAGCTCGCATACCCCATCATGATTACGCCGTTTGCCCAGTTCGTGGGTACCCAGGCCGTCATGAATGTGATGACGGGTGACCGTTACTCCGTGGTCCCGAATGAAATTAAGAAGTACGCCTTGGGTTACTACGGCGAGCCGCTCGCCCCGCTGGACCCAGACGTGCTGGAGAAGATCATGGCCAACGGTTCCTCCGAAATCACGGAGGAAATCCCAGAACTCAAGCCGGTTCTGCCGGATTTGAAGAAGGCTCACCCGGACGAGGACATCGACACCCTGCTGCTGCGCGTGATGTTCGCCGGCAGCCAGGTCGATGAGATGAAGCGCTTTGTGGCCGAAGGCCGCGGCGGCGAGGGCGAAGGCGTCAAGGGCGGCGTCCTTACCTCCCTGGTACAGCAAATCTACGACTCTTCCGATACCACCGACTTCCACCTCAAGACTTCCGACTTGGAAATCAACCTCACCAAAGGAGAAAAGTAATCATGACTGATTCCACCAACTTGCACGACCTGAAGTCCCTGCTGAAGTGGGCCAACCTTTCTGATGACATCCAAGAGCTGCAGATTAAGTACGGCGATGTCGAGCTCGCGATGTCCCGCACCCCGGGCGGCCTGAACCGTCCGGCGCCGGCTCCGGAAGCCGCTCCGGCCGCAGCTCCAGCAGCAGCACCAGCACAGGAAGCCGCACCGGCTTCCGCGCCTGCCGCTGAGCCTGAGTCCAAGCCTGCTCCTGCACAAGAGGAAGCACCGAAGGAAGAGCCAAAGGCTTCCGGCTCCGGTGAGCCGTCCGCAGAGGGCGAGACCGTTAAGGCTCCCATGGTCGGTACCTTCTACGCTGCTCCGAAGCCGGGCGCAGATCCGTTCGTCAAGGTCGGCGACGAGGTCGAGGTTGGCCAGGTGCTGTGCATCGTCGAGGTTATGAAGCTGATGAATAACATCGAGTCCAAGGTTGCCGGCACCGTGAAGGAGATCCTCGTTGATAACGAGGACGCCGTGGAGCACGGCCAGCCCATCATGGTCATCCAGCCGAAGTAATCGACCTGGAGGAAAATATGTCAGATCTATTAGGTAGCGTGCTCATTGCTAACCGCGGTGAGATTGCGCTTCGCATCATTCGCGCCTGCAAGGAATTGGGCATCAAGTCCATCCTTACTTATTCCGAAGGCGATAAGGACTCCTTGCCGGTAAAGCTCGCCGATCAAGCAGTCTGCATCGGCCCAGCGAATGTTTCCAAGAGCTACAACAGCCCTGAGCTGGTTATTTCTGCCGCTATGGCGTACAAAGCGGATGCCATTCACCCTGGCTACGGCTTCTTGTCCGAAAAGCCGGACTTTGTCCGCATGGTGGAAGAAGAAGAGATCGGCTTTGTTGGCCCTTCGGCTGAACACATCGGCTTGATGGGTGACAAGATCGCAGCTAAGCGCATCGCTAAGTCCGCCGGTGTTCCCACCGCGCCGGGCTCCGATGGCGTGGTCACCGAGTTCGACGAGGCGCTTGAGGTTGCCCGCGAGACCGGCTTCCCGCTGCTGATTAAGGCTGCCGCCGGTGGTGGTGGACGCGGAATGCGCGTCGTGGAATCCGAGGACACGCTGGAAAAGGACCTCAACGAGATCATGAACGAGGCAGAGTCCGCGTTCAATGACCCGTCGGTCTACATCGAGCGCTTCTTGACGGATATCCGCCACATCGAGATCCAGGTGCTGGCCGATGGCGAAAATGCCGTCGCCCTGGGAGAGCGCGACTGCACTTCGCAGCGACGCAACCAGAAGCTCATTGAGGAAGGCCCTTCGCCGGTGCTGACTGATGAGCTGCGCCAGGAAATGCAGGAAGCCGCGATTAACCTGTGTAAAGAGGTGAAGTACAGGAACGCCGGAACCATCGAGTTCGTCTTCGATAACACCGAGGATAAGTTCTACTTCATCGAGATGAACACCCGCATCCAGGTGGAGCACCCCGTAACGGAGATGATCACCGGTGTGGACCTCATCAAGGAGCAGTTGCGCATTGCCTCCGGGCAGAAGTTGTCCATCACCCAGGATGATGTGGAGATTCGTGGCCATGCCATCGAGTGCCGCATCAACGCCGAGGATCCGAACCAGAACTTCGCGCCGCGGCCGGGCAAGATCGAACACTACCGCGTGCCAGGTGGTTTTGGTGTGCGCATGGATACCCATATCGAAACGGGCTACACCATTCCGCCGTTCTATGACTCCATGGTGGGCAAGCTCATCGTATGGGCAGAAGACCGCGATGAGGCCATTACCCGTATGCTGCGCGCCATCGACGAGCTGCAGGTAGAAGGCGTTGTCACCACGGCGCCATTCCAGGCCATGCTGTTGGACAGTGAAAAGTTCCGCAGCGGCGAGTTCAACACTGGTTATGTTGCCAAGCTGCTGGAAGGTACCGACTCCATCCCTACGGATGACTAAACCCGGCTCCTTCTAGCGAGAGAGTGCAGGTTCCGCTTTGTGCCGGCCTGCACTCTTTTGCATTTTAAGTCTCTAAAATTACATCTCTATGTCACGCCTAGTCCCAGGCTTTGCTTAGACCCAAACCTGTGGGGAAGGAAAAACAATGTTGGTTATCGCCGCCATGCTGGTCGGCGCCATCGTCCCGGCGCAAACGGCCATTAATACGCGTCTGCGCGAGTCCGTGGGCTCGCCCATCGCCGCCGGGTTCTTCTCCTTCATTATCGGCTTTGCCGTCTCCGCCATCCTCGCGCTCATTGTCACCGGTGATGCGATACCGGACCTAGCGCTGGCGGCTGCGCAACCGTGGTGGGTGTGGCTCGGCGGCTTTATGGGCGTGGCCTTCATCGTGGGAAATATCCTGCTCTTCCCGCGCATCGGCAGCGTAGAGACCGTCATTCTTCCCATCTTGGGCCAGGTAACGATGGGCCTAATTTATGACCTGACCGGCCTTTTTGAATCGCCGTTGGTGCCGGTCGGCCCGCTGCGCGTCCTCGGCGCGCTTATCGTTGTGGGCGGCATCGCCTTGGTATTAGAAATAGGCCGGGGTGCCGTCACTACGCGTGCGCAAGCCACCGGGCTTTCGCTGTGGCTGTGGCGTGTCTTCGGTGTGCTCATCGGCATGGGCTCCGCCACCCAAACCGCCGTCAACGGCTACCTGGGAGGTGCGTTGCATAGCCCCATGCCCGCCAGCGTCATTTCCCTGGGCGTTGGAGTGATTCTATTGGCCCTGCTCACCCTGGGGTGGAAGGCTCCCCGTCGTGCCCTTTTGAGCGGTATCGCACCCGGGCCTTGGTGGATGTGGCTCGGCGGTGTGCTCGGCGCGCTCTTTGTGGTGGGAGGCGCGACGCTGTCGCCCATGATCGGCACCGGCACGACGGTTATCGGCTCACTGGTGGGCTCAATCATTTGCGGCCAGGTCATTGAGTCGTTGGGCTGGGGCAATGCCGAGCGCGGCCTGCCGCCGGTACACCGCATCATTGGCTTGGTCTTGGTCATCATCGGTGTGATTATGGTGCGCGCCCTATAGGGAGGTGCTGCGCTTGCCGATGCCCCAATTTTCCCAGCCCAGCTTCCTCGCTCGAGCAGCGTATGGGAGCTGGGTTTATTGCCGCCAGCGCTCCAAGGTGAGCTTGGGGCTTAGCGCGCGGGAGACGCACGGGGCGAAGGCCCCATCGGCATACATTTTCGCGTCATAGACGGAATCGCGGTGATCTGGTTCGCCGTCGACCACGCGCATGATGCAGGTGCTGCACGTGCCTTCCAGGCAGCGCGATTTTACGGGTAGATCGAGTTCCTCAAGGACCTCTAGGACCGTCTTATTCTCTGGGATTTCTACTGTCTCGCCGCAAAATTCTACTTCGAACGGGCCGTCGCCGGCTCCGGCGTTTTTCTCACCGGACAGTGCTTTTAGATCGGGGTGGAAGTTCTCCCAGTGAAAAGCGTGCTCGGGTAAATACTCGAGCGCGACTTCTTTGGCGGAATCCATGAAGCCTTGCGGGCCGCAGACATAAAAGGCCGTCTCCTTCGGCGCTTGGCCCAGCAGATGCCGGTAGATATCTGCCTGCTTTTCGCGTGATCGGCCAAAGGCCTCAATGAGCTTATCGCCGCAGGTTTCGCGCAATTGCTCGAGCAGCACCGCCTGGTGTTCATCGCGTGCGAAAAAGAGCACGATATACGGCTTGTTCTCGCGCTCGAGGGATTGGGCCATCGAGAGCATGGGGGTAATGCCCACGCCGGCGCCAACCAAGACGTAGTAGCCGGCGTGTGCCACGAGCTCGAAGTTATTAAATGCCTGCGAGATTTCAAAGCTATCTCCGCAGCGCAGTTTGAGCATCGCAATCGATCCACCCGTGGAGTTTTCCTCCCGCTTTACCGCGACGCCGTACGTTGGCCGTTTTTGTTGGCCAGCGGCAGGAGTAGAGGAATCGGTCAGCTCAAAAACCGAGTATTGCCGGGTAAGTATCTCGCCATTTGCTCCCGGGAGGGTGATATCGACGTGGCAACCGGGGGAGTATTCAGCAAGCGGAGCATCACCGTCCAGCGAAAATTCGATGACCGCAAGGTCATCGGCTACGGCGGTGACGTTTTGCACCGTGGCGGTGGTGGAGGGGGCATCGGCAAGCTGGGGTGCGGGTTGGGAAGGAGAACTAGGCATAGGGGTGAATAGACCTCGCTTTCGTGGCTGTGGTTCATTGCCAATTCACTGTATGTAATGCACGTCATGGTACAGCCTAAAGGGAGATACAGGTTACAAAAGTGTTCGCATAGCGGACACGTGTGCGTTTAGTACACCTATATGGGGTGAGCAGGCAAAAGGTTTGCAAAATCTGCCAAGGTTGCCATTTTTACTATTTGCGCAGGAGAGGATAGGTGCTGCGAAGGCGGGTGTAGCGGCGGTTCTGACGCCCGGTAATTTCCCGGAAAATTGGATACAAAATTCATTGCAGTGGAGGGCAATGTCTCTATAGGCTTACGGGCACAGCTAAATGGTGAACTAGACCACATACTCAGGAAATGTGTGTGGTGTAGCACCAAGATTGGAAAGGTTGTTCACTCCCCATGACTGCTCCTACCGAAACTCGGACGGAACCAAAGGTTCTGCCCATGTCCGATAATCCCTATGAGGATTTCCGCTACTTCTACCGCGATGGCATGGATCTCCGCCCATCGCCGAAGCGCCGCGTGGACAAGCCCGGCTGGTCCACCTTGCGCCACAATATCTTTGACCACTGGCACACCGTCCACGATGAGTGGGAAGGTTACGACACCCCGCAAACGCGTTTGCTCGATGATCACATGTGGCAAACCGATGAGCAGGGTGCCGCTTTGGCGGAGTCCTTCCGCCGCGATGGCGCAAAGGAATCGCGCGCCAAATTTGAGCAGGCGCTGAATGAAGGAATCGAGACCGTTGAGGATCCATCACCGGAATTGGTGGCCTTCTTCGAACAGGTCGATAAAATCCCAGACTGGATCGACCTCGAAGCCGCTGAGCGCGGGCGCGTAGCCTATTACAACGCCACCCCGAGCGCGGACCTTCTCACCTTCAACTTTGGCTACTGGGCCACCACCATGGAAGACCGCACCTCTGCGGCCACGGGTGAGACTGGGATGTTCGAGTTCAAGGCGATGCAACGTGCACTGGAGACCTCCAAGTTCTTCGTGGACTTGGGCAAACAGGACGTCTTTGACCGCTTTGGGGAAGGCCGCAAATCCGCAGTCCATGTCCGCCTGCTGCACGCCCAGGCAAACCGCGGTCTGGAAAAGCTTTGGGGCAAGGAGCACTACAACGAATTCGGTCGGCCGATTGGCTCCAGCTTCCTGGTCTCCGGCGAAGGTTGGTTCGCGCTCATGCCGCTGGCCATCGACGAGCTTTTCGGACGCCCCCACTCCGGCCAGGACTGGGACGACGTCGCCCAGTACTGGGCATATGTGCTGTACATGATGGGCGGGGAAGAGCGCATCATTCCTAAGACCGGCGATGAGATGCGTAAGATGACTGACTTCATCTACGCAAACGGCGGGCGTTCTTCGACGTACCACCAGCGGGTGGCTACGGCACTGATGTCCATCGTGGAACAGATGAATCCGGACCTTCCACTAGAAATGTTGGGCTCGCTGGCCACGCTGGTGGGAGAAGAGGACACCAAGTTCATGGTGGAAGGAACTCGCTGGGCCGATATGGACTTTTCCCAGGCGGCCAAAGACTTCGAAGCCAAGGCGCGCGCGGAGGCAAAGGAAGCCCGCGAAGCCGATGAAAAACCTGGCGCGGAGGAATACAAGAAGCGCAACGCCGCGCAAGGTCGCCCGCTGTGGATCAATGCGCTGGAAGAAGTGCAAGAGCACATCAATAACCATGAGCCAGACGTCAAGGCCGAGTGGACCCTGCACGATGACTCCAAGGAAGCCCACCGGAACTAGCCTCTGCGCTTGCTGCTAGTTACCAAAGCTTAATAGTAAGAAAGGGAATAAAACACAATGACTGCTCCCACAGATACTTCTGACGTTGCCAACACGTCGCAGGCGGAACCAAAGGTTCTGCCCATGTCCGATAATCCCTATGAGGATTTCCGCTACTTCTACCGCGATGGCATGGACCTGCGCCCGGCGCCGAAGCGTCGCACCGCGACGCCAGGCTGGTCGGAGCTTCGGCACAATGTCTTTGACTCCTGGCACACGGTAGAAGATGAGTGGGCAGGCTACGACAGCCTGCAAACCAAGCTTCTCGATGACCACATGTGGCAGACCGACGAGACCGGCGAAAAGCTGGCGGAGGCCTTCCGCCGCGACGGTGCCAAGGAATCGCGCGCCAAGTTTGAGCAGGCGCTCAACCACGGCATCGAGACGGTAGAGGACCCGGCCCCGGAACTGGTGGACTTCTTTAAAGAGGTAGACCGCATTCCGGAGTGGCTGGATCTCGAGGCCGCAGAGCGCGGCCGCGTGGCCTACTACAACGTCACACGCACCTCAGAGGTTCTGGCTATTGCCTTCGCGTACTGGGCCACCACGATGGAGGACCGCACGTCGGCGGCCACGGGTGAGACCGGGATGTTCGAGTTCAAGGCCATGCAGCGCTCTATTGAAACTGCGCAATTCTTCACGGACTTGGGCAAGAAGGACGTCTTTGACCGCTTCGGTGAAGGCCGCAAGGCTGCCGTGCGCGTGCGCCTGCTGCATTCCCAGGCCAATCGCGGTTTGGAGAAGATGTGGGGCAAGGAGCACTACAACGAATTCGGCCGGCCAATCGGCTCCAGCTTCCTGGTCTCCGGTGAGGGATGGTTCGGGATGATGCCGTTGGCCATCGACGAGCGCTTTGGCCGCCCGCACTCCGGCCAAGACTGGGATGATGTGGCCCAGTACTGGGGATATATCCTTTATATGATGGGTGCTGAAGAGCGGCTTATCCCCAAGAACGGCGATGAAATGCGCAAGATGACGGATTATATCTACGCCAATGGCGGATATTCTTCCACCTACCATGAGCGCGTTGCCACCGCGTTGATGAGCATTCTCGAAACCATCCACCCGCTGGTCCCCAATGTGGCTTTGGGTGCGCTGACCACCATCTGCGGTGTGGAAGACACCAAGTTTATGGTCAAGGGCACGCGTTGGGAAAAGGTGAACCTTAAGCCGTGGGCCCTGCTCTATCAGGGGGCAGCGCGGGCAGAGGCCAAGGTTGCCCGCCTGCGGGACAAGCTGCCGGGTGCGCAAAAAGCAAAGATTAAGCGCGCTAATAAGAATAAGCCGCCATGGTCCGATGTCACCGCGGTGATTAAGGCGCACATCGCGAAAAACGAGCCAGAGACCAAGTCCGATTACACGCTGCACGATGACTCTAAAGAAGCTCGCAGCTAACCCATCTCCACAACATTCTCAGAGGAGAACACCATGACCACCAATATGTCCCTAGGCACCGTAGGCGAGTGGCCTGCCGGTCGCGGCGATAAGGAAGAATTCATCGCCTCCTTTGGCAAAGAGCGCGCCGACCGCTACCACGAGGCTTTCTGGAAGATGGACCCAGTAGCCGATGCGCTATTTACTAGCGGCCACACCGTCAAAGAAATCATGCCTAACCTGCGCGATGCCCTCGCGCGCGGTACAGCCAACGACGAGACTTTCCCAGAGGTTGCTGCCCTCATCGAGGATATGACCAAGGCCCTCGACGGCATCGATGCAGAGAAGTTGGAGCGCGGGCGCCGCGTCTACTTGTCCATCCCGCCGCTCAGCCACGGCCTGGCGCTGGGCCCGGGCTCGCTGGTCCACACCTATTCCACCCCGGCGATTGCAGACTTGCTGGTCAATACCGGTGAGCTTACTGATGGCGCCGTCAAGCGCCTTGCCTACACCACCAACTGGACCTATTCGCTCTACCTGCCGGATGCCCTGCAGCCTGGTGGTGAGGGTTTCATGCACACCGGCATGGTGCGCGCCATCCACGCACACGTGCGGCGCGTGCACACCCGCAAGGAACTGGACTACTCCCACTACGGTGCGCCGATCAGCGAGTTCGACATGCTGCGCACCTGGTTCGACTTCACCTATATTCCGTACGCGGGCCTGCGAAACATGGGGTGGAAGCTCACCGCGGAGGAAGAGAAGGACGCGTTCTACCTGTGGAAAATTGCCGGGCGCATGCTGGGCATTTCTACGGACCTTTTCGAAGGCGAAGATGGGGTAGAGGCTTCCCAGGAAACCATGGACGCCATCCATACTGTCGACGGCGAGATCAACGAGTCGGCCCGCAAGCTTGTCGACGCCCTCATACACGGATTCGTCGTCAATGCTAAGGAACTCACGGGTATGCCCGATGACACCTTGGCGGACTGGACCGCTGCACACGTGCGCATCATTCACGGCGATGAGGTCGCCGATGCCTGCGGCGTGGACAACTCCGTGATGCGCCCCATCCTGGAAATGCAGGCTCCGCTGGTGCAAGAGCGCTTTGACCTCCTCCGCCAAGATCCGGAGGCGCTCGAGGCGGAAATCCAGAAGAATGAGGAGGCGGTGCGCCAGATGCTCACCCGCGATGCCACCTATATGAAGCAGGATGAGGGCATCAAGATGAAGGACGGCTCGGTCGTCGCGGCCTCCTAAAAGAATCCCCATTTTCATGGGTGACACGTCAATAGAACTTGAGTATTCTTGTGGGCAGGCGCACACGAAGCGTGTTCGCCACCACAGTGATTCCAAGAAACCAATTAGAAAGGGATCCATTAATGTCTAAGGATTTTGCGGTAACTAACCCCGCTACCAATGAAGTAGTAGAGAAATTCGACACCCTTACCAATGAGCAGGTGCAAGAGGTTCTGGCTAAGTCCAACGAGGCTTTCCAGACCTGGCGCGAGACCCCAATTGAGGAGCGCGCCAAGATTGTGTCCCGCGCAGCGGAGCTGCTCAAGGAGCGCAAGGGCGAGTTAGCTCAGATTGCCGCACAGGAGATGGGTAAGTCCACTCCAGAAGGCGAGTGGGAAATTAACTTCTCCGGCGACATCCTGCAGTTCTACGCAGACAACGCCCCAGAGCACAACAAGGACCAGCCGGTTGACGTGCCAGGTGGTAAGGCCACCCTTCGTCGCCTGCCAATTGGTACCCTGCTGGGCATTATGCCGTGGAACTACCCCTTCTACCAGGTTGCCCGCTTCGCCGGCCCTAACCTGATGAACGGCAACTGCATTATTTTGAAGCACGCCGAAATTACCCCGAAGTCTGCTGCAGTCATCGAGGAAATCTTCCGCGAGGCTGGTTTGCCAGAGGGCGTATACATTAACGCTTACGCAAACCACGAGCAGATTGAAGAGATCATCGCAGACAAGCGTGTCCAGGGTGTATCCCTGACCGGTTCCGAGCGCGCTGGTGCCGCTGTTGCTGAGATCGCCGGCCGCAACCTGAAGAAGGTTGTGCTGGAGCTTGGCAGCACCGACCCTTACATCATCCTGGATGCAGCCGATGTCACCAAGGCTGCCGAGGAAGCTTGGGTCAAGCGCATCGAGAACGTCGGCCAGGCTTGTACCTCCAACAAGCGCATCATCGTCATGGATGACATCTACGACGAGTTCGTTGATGAAATGGTCCGCATTGCTGAGGGCATGAAGCAGGCTGATCCAACCGAGCCGGGCGACAACCAGTACTACCCAATGTCCTCCCGCGATGCAGCAGAGAACTTGGACAAGCAGGTCAAGAACGCTGTGGACAACGGCGCTAAGGTTCGCACCGGCGGCAACCTGCACGAGACGGCTGCGTACTACGAGCCGACCGTGCTTACCGATGTCCCAGTTGGTTCCGACTCCTACTACGAAGAGTTCTTCGGCCCAGTAGCAGAGATCTACAAGGTTTCCTCCGAAAAGGAAGCCGTAGAGCTGGCCAACAACTCCAACTACGGCCTGGGCGGTGCCGTCTTCTCCGATGACACCGAGCGCGCCACCAAGGTTGCTGACCAGATCGAGACCGGCATGATTCACGTCAACCTGGGCCAGTACTTCTCCCCAGTACTGCCATTCGGTGGCGTTAAGAACTCCGGCTTCGGCCGCGAGCTCTCCGTCTTCGCACTGGATGAGTTCGTGAACAAGCAGTACCTCTACATCAACGACTAATTGTTCGTTGACGCTCGCTCAGCGCTCCCTGAGCCTGCAGTGAGCGCATAGAGTGCAGTAGAGAAGGGGCCTAGCCTTGAATGGCTAGGCCCCTTTTGGCTGTCCGCATTGCTGGTTTTAGCTCTGTGCATCCGCCGCGACCCTCTGAACTCCGAACTCAAGTTGCTTCGCACATACGAAAAATCCCGCTCAGCGCGATGCTGGGCGGGATGTACTGTGCTCCTCCAACTGGGCTCGAACCAGTGACCCTTCGATTAACAGTCGAATGCTCTGCCAACTGAGCTATGGAGGAATATTCATGTTGTACTTCGAACGTGTCGTTCTCTGTGCAACGAGAATTAACTATATAGCCTAACGCCGTTTTCACACAAATCGCCTGGTTAGCAGGAAAAATAGGGCTGTGGAACGTGGGGTGAGGGGGAGGAGACATCGGCAAGCGCATTGCTTGTGCGTTCCTATGTTGGAACCAAGACCTGGAGTTTGGCCGAGTCCCGCTAATTTTCCCTTTTCCTGAACACCGTTCAATACGTCCGGTACCCTCAGATTATGACTTATTTCTCAGTGCGAATGCGGTCTGATTCCGCAGGCCAGCACATTTCGGGAGCAGAGCGAATTGTCAGGGAACACGAGGTTCCGGCGGTCTGTGCGGCGTTATCCGAGCGTGCTTTGGCGCACCCGAAGGGAATGGCGGAAAATACCTTCATCACCGTGGAGGCTTTGACTGAGTCCGATATTCTGCACGTCCCTTCCGTAGGAGTAAAAGAAGAAGCGGTGCAATCGCCCTCGCAGGCTAGGGACGTCATCGAGGAACTATTGCGCCCCATGACCGCTCATTCCCAGGTAGTCATTGAAGAGACGTTTACCGCTAGGAATATGCGCGGTGCGATGCTGATTGCAGCCGATACAGGTAAGCGCTGCGAGCCAGACGCACAGCGCGGCGTCCGCGTGAGCCACATGGACGCGCACAATGCTCAAGACGCGGCTTTCAAAGGCAAGGACGCGGCCCGTGAGGCCATCGTTCTTGCGAGCAAGGTAGCCGCGCACCCCGATGTTCTAGCAGAGGTCTGTGTGTCTGATGACCCGGCCTATACCACCGGTTACGTCTGCATAGATGACACGTACCACCGCCTTCCACGCATTAAAGAGCCTGGATCGGATGAGGGAGCGCGGGCCTTCATCATCAAACCAGGCGCCGATATTGAAGCGTTGATTGATTATCTGGAAAACCGCGCCGTACTCGTGGATTTTGGGGCAGAAAAGTGAACGAGAGCCTAGAACAAGTCGCATCTGCGCGCCTGGACAAGTGGCGAGAAGACGGCCTGTGGCGCAGCCCTTCGGTTTTTGGAAGTGGACAAGTGCCGGAAAGCTCCTTGCGGACGGCCGCCGGGAAGACAGCCAAAGACGCGGTGCTCTTTAGCTCGTCGAATTACCTGGGCCTGGCAGAGCATCCGGAGATTAAAAGCGCCGTAAAGGACAGCGTTGATCACTACGGCGCAGGTTCAGGCGGCTCGCGACTGACCACCGGTACGTCTGAATTACACGTTGCGGTAGAGGCTGCTGCGGCCCGGCTGACTGGGTATCCAGACTCGGTGTTCTTTGCCACCGGGTATCAGGCCAATCTATCGACGTTGCAGGCGTTGGCCTCGCCCGAGCTCACCATTATTTCCGATGCGCGCAACCACGCCAGCATCATCGATGGCTGCCGGCTCGCAAAGGCGAGTGGCTCCTCCCTCTTCGTTACGGCGCACCGCGATACCTGCGCTGTGGAAGATGCCTTGGCTAACAGGACCACCAAGTATGCCTTGGTTATTACCGATGGCCTCTTTTCCATGGACGGGGTGCTTGCACCCTTGCCTGAGCTATCGCGGGTGGCGCGCAAATACGGCGCCTGGCTTATGGTCGATGATGCTCATTCATTCGGCACCGTCGGTGACCGCGGCTTTGGCCTCCCAGAATATTTCGGCGTCCAGCCCGATATCCAACTTATTACCGCTAGCAAGGCGCTTGGTGCTGAAGGCGGGCTCGTTGCAACGAGTAAGCCGGTGGCGCAGCTCTTGCGGCAACAAGCCCGGTCCTTCGTGTTTTCGACCTCGCCCACGCCAGCCACCTCTGCCGCTGTGCTTGCGGCGCTAAAACTCATTGAGTCTGATCCCAGCCTGATTAGCCAACTGCAGGACAATATTTCTTATTGGCACAACACACGCGGTACTACGCCACAGCAAGGGCCCATTATCCCCGTGCACGTGGGCGATGAGGCCGCCGCAATGGACGCTAGCGCTGCACTGCTGGATCGTGGATTTATCGTCCCGGCAATCCGGTGGCCAACTGTTGCACGTGGCGCTGCGATACTCCGCGTTACCCTCATGGCAACCCATACGCGGGCGCAGATCGATGCTCTCTGCACAGAACTTGAACAGTTGGGTTTATAAGTAAAACGCTAGGTGAGTGCGTCCAAGGAACGAGGCCCTCGTCGCATACACTGGCAGGCATTATGAGCAGCTTCATTATTGACTATTCGTGGCTCCGCGAGCTGGTGCTGTACGGGCGTGACGCCGAGCTATCCGCTGCAATTACCGGTAACTGGGACATTATTGAAGCCATATGGGACTTGGAGGAAAAGCACGCTATAGAAGATGATTCCAGTTTCTTTGGCGGCGATAATTGGACCGCGCGCTTTGTGTCCGGCCTCGACGATGGCGGCCCCTTGGACGTGGGGCTATTGGACGAAGAAGATACTTCAGTGATGCTCGAGCTCTCCGTTACCGGTGACGATGAAGAGACAATGGAACACGCGCTTACCGATGCCACCGAGACCATCACCTGGCATTTCTCCGACTGGGGTTTCGAAGACATCGAGTGGACCGCGATGCCTTGAGAAAAGGAGGTTCCGCCAGCGGGAACGGAGATACTCGATGGCGGTTGATCGTTGGTGAAGAACCCCAGGAAATATGGCTACTGCTCTATTGAAAATTGTCAGCGGGACCAGTTAAGCTTTCACTACGACGAGCCGGATACCGGAACGTTGTCGCCTGGAGCCGCGTAGGCTCCAGAGCTTTATTTGGGGCTTCCACATGCGTTCATGACCTAGTGGTGGGGCCGAGGCTATTACTGGCGGAGGGGCCCAAAATAAAAATTTAATCCGTGTTCGTCTTGCTGTTACGAAGTAAGAGGAATACGATGATAACTATCAGAGGTGATAGTCCGCTTTGGAGAAGTCGGGTTATTGCTACTAGAGAAAAGGCGTGTTTACACGCGATTTGAGGGTTCCTGCCTGCTTGGCGGGGACCCTCAAATAATGTGGGGAGAGGATCTAGTTTGAGAGCGAGCTCTCGAGATGTTCTAGGTTTGGTTGACAAGAGCGAGACCACGAAAACTGGGTTCGCGATTCAACGGTTGTAGAACTTTTAGATCCTATGACGCCTTTCTTTCATTCAGTCAAACTTCGAAGAAACGTCTGACTTGAAGGATTATTTAGGTGTATTTCTGAAAGAGCTCGATAAGATACCCAAGTCAAAAGCTAGTGGAATTAATGGCAGAACTGAATTTATTTCTACGAACGCGAATGAGCTTGAAGAATGTCTCAAAAATTCACTTAATGAAATGAATATGCACTATCTGCAACGTGCGTTGAAAAAATTAGATCGTGCGATTAACAGCCGTTTTGGCGAGGATAAGCAGTACAGGCATATAGATAGTTCTCTCATTGCTATTTCAAGAAGTCTTGTAGATAATGGGCGGTCAGCGCGGCAAACCTTGCGTTCTTTTAGTGCCCGTTTGGGAGAGCTTTCAGTATTAGGTCCACAAAATTTTATTGCTGTACTGAAACAATTAATGCTGGAAAAACAGCAGGAATATGAGGTTGCTATCGTCTTGGATGGCACCCATAAAATAGATAGATTTGAGAAACTGCCAGAAGAAGTTCGGACACGCATCAAAATCATCAGGAAAGGGCGTGAACGCTGGTTTTCTGAGGCAGATACGAGCCTGCTTAAAAGTTTTTGTAAGAAACACTGGGGCAGTGTTATCAAACCAAAGGCACGGAGAAGCCAGGCTAAAACTCCAGGTTGTGTAATCGCAATTGTGAAGGTTGAAGCTTGGGACGAAGATGGCGCTCGCGAAAAAGCTTTAGTCTTGGCGGATCAAATTGTAGATCTAGTGAATGTCGCGAATCGGGGTAAGCGGATTGGCGTCAAGCGCAAGGTACTTGTTCTTTACGTATTAGCGAACAGGCAGACTAGGAAGCAAGGTGACACCAGGGTTCATGATGAGCTCCAGCCGTTGCCCGTTAATTCTTATTCTGCAATTTCGAATTCGCTTCGTTTCGCTTCGCGTCTAAAAACAGAACGATCGAAAACTGTTAGTGTCCTTTTCGCCTGGATTGCTCTTGAAAGCTTTTTCTCTGGCAGTACTGATGCTCAGAAGAAGGTCATTGAGAAAATCTCATTATTAGGTTCAAGAGCGGCATCGAGAGGTATAGTCCTGGATTGTCGGAAGATGCTTAGAGTCGAACTTTCGAACATGAATAATGAAAAAGATGATGAGAAATTAGGCGTTAGTGAAATAACGAAGGTCCGAAACCTCAACCTGTTTGATTTTCACCAGTACCTCATCAAAAATACTGACGATTTTGCCGAGCTGAGACCGTATCTTTCTCCGCTGGCGTACTGGCGGTTCCGTGAGGCTGCCAAAAAGTATAACTCGGGCGATTCCGTTAGCGCCCATATCGTGGAGATTACAGAGAATATTGAATGGGCGCTTACCCGCATGGCGCATTATCGTAACCAAACAGTCCATTCCGCCCGGACGGAGAACACAGCTGAAACAGCTCTAGCACCTCTTGGGGCTGAGATCATTGATTTTACTCTTGAAGTAGTTTCCATTCTTGATAAGCAAAAGCCGGCTAACTTCCAGCTTGCTATTGAAGATTACGCGGAGAAAATCCGAGATCAGATAAATGAATGGGGAAAAGACAGCGGGCAAAGTCCTCAATTACTCGGGGAACGAGATGAAAGCGAGTATCGCGACACTGCGCCCTGGTCAAGTCCCGTGTAGTGGTGTAGCCGTTTGTGCTTTCGGCTCGGTATTCAGTTCTGTGTTTGAGGTCAGGCGGTT